>JAHWYA010000568.1 GCA_020028115.1 Anaeromyxobacter sp. | reverse complement strand
CGGGGAGGGCGCGGTAGCGGAGGTCGCGCGCCGCCAGCGCCCGGCGGTCGAACGCTCACTCCACCCGCGCGCTCCCCCAGCACTCGAGGATCCGGGCGCCCGCCGCGTCGCGCGCGCCGTGGTCGCCCCTCGCGTACCGCGCGACGGTGAAGCGCGGCCCGCGCGCCGGGCGCTGCTCGAACGAGGGATCGATCGGGATCCAGGTCGCTCCCCGGCGGACCTCCACCCATGCGTGCCACACGAAGGCCTGTCCGTCCCACGCGACGCCGACCGCGGTCCTTCCCTCGAACCCGAGCAGCCGCGTCGCGGCGAGCCACTGCGCCGTCTTCTCGCGGCAGCTCTCTCCGTCCGCCCGTGGTGGCGGGAGCGTCGCCGCGAACGCCGCGTCCGCGGGCGGATCGACGGGGACGCCGCAGAAGGTCCGCGCGCGCGCCGGATCCGCGGGGCCGGGCACGTGCATCCCGGCGAGCCGTGGAGCGCCGGGCGGGACCTTCGCCTCGGGGTCGAGGACCCACCGGAACCGTCCGCCCACGTCGACCTCGGAGGGGAACGCGCCGCTCCCGGGCAGGACGCGCACCGCGACGCCGCCCACGTCCGCGTGGACGGTGCCGTCCACCCGGTGCCCGCACGCCCGGCGGAGCGCCGGATGCTCCTCGTCGAAGAACGGGACGCACCTCTCGGCCCGGGTGGCGACCTCGCGGGCGAGGACCACCTCGAGGACCGCGGACGGCACCGCGTCCGGGACTCCCTCTGGACGCGCGGATGCGCCGCCCCGGCGGACCTTCAGCGCGCCGCCACGCCAGCGGCCGTCGCGATCGACCTCGACGACGACCCCCGCCTCGGCGATCCCGCCGCCCGCCTCGGCGGGTTGCCGCATCCGCGTGCCCCACCGGACCTCGCAGGTCGACTCGCCACAGGAGATCCGGAGCTCGGCCACGCCCACCGCGACGCCGGCGAGCTCCGCGCGGTACCGCGCCGAGCCGGCGGGGAGCGCGGCGAGCAGGAGCCCGGCGAGGAGCGTCGCGCTCACGGCGCCCCGGCCCTCCGCGCGGCGCGCCGCCTCCTGAGGATCCACGCGGCGGCGACCAGCACCGCCGCGCCGGCGAGGACCGCGCCGGCGACCCTCGTGTACCGCTCGAACAGCGCGACGAGCTCGTCGGCGTTCTTCGCGACGAGGGCGCCCGCGCCGAGGAGCACGCAGTTCCAGAGCGCGGCGGAGACCCCGCCGAGGAGGAGCACCCTCCGGAGCGGGATCCCGGCGGCCCCGGCGGCGACGAAGACGAAGGCGCGGATGCCGGGGAAGAAGCGGTTCGCCGCGATGACGAGCCCGCCGTGGCGGCGGTAGCTCTCCTCGAACCGCGCGAGCCGCTCCGCGGTGAGGAGCGCGTGGAGGACGGTCGGACGCCGGGCGCGGGCCTCGAGGCGCCGTCCGATGGCGGCGCCGATCCGGTAGTCCACCCACGCACCCGCGAGCGCGCCCGCGGTCGTCGCCGCGAACGTGGCGACCCAGGAGATCTGGCCCTGGACCGCGTACCAGGCGCCGAGGACGACGACGAGGTCCCCCGGGAACGGCGGGAACACGTACTCGACGAACGTCGCCGCGAACAGGATCGCCGGCGCGAACGCGCCCGTGCGCGTGATCGCGTCCGTCAGCGCTGCGGCGAGGCGCTCGAGCGGGGTCACGCGGCAGGATGTTAGCCGTTCGAGCCGGGGGACACCCTGCCTTCGGGCTCGAGCCCTGCGTCAGGGCACGGCGCCGTGGGCCCGGCGCCCCCGGATCGCGCTGAAGATGTACAGCGCGAGCGCGGCCACGAGCAGGACGTGGATGACGCCGGTCGTGATCTTGAACGCGAGCATCACGATCCAGGCGAGCAGCAAGATCGAAGCGAGCAGCCAGAGCATGGTCCCTCCTTCACGGCAAGGTCGTGCCGTGCGGGCCACCGTGCACGGGTCCGCCGGGCGCCCGCACCGTCGCGTGCTATCGTGGCGCGCCCGTGCAACGCCGCCCGGCCGCCGTCCTCACGCTCGCCCTCGCGCTCCTCTGGCTCGCGCTCGGCTGGCTGAACGTCGCCCGGGGGACCGCCCACGCGGGCGCCGGCTACCGGGCGTGGGCGTTCCGGAACCACTGCTACTCCGACGTCGTCGCGCTGCACGGGGATCGTTACCTCGGGGGCGGCCGCCCCGCGCCGTACCTCGAGGACCGGATCGAGTACCCGGTCCTCCTCGGCGTCGCGCTCTGGCTCGCGAGCTTCGGCCCGGGCGGCCCGTCGAGCGCGCTCTCCCACTTCACGATCACCTACCTCTTCCTCGCGCTCTGCCTCCTCGCGGCGCTCGTCATCCTCGGCCGGACCCCGGGCGCCGCGCCGTGGTGGCTCGGCGCGACGCCCGCGCTCGTGTACTACGCGGGGCTGAACTGGGACCTCCTCCCGATCGCCCTCCTGGCCGGGTCGGCGCTCGCGATCTCCGCGCCGCGCCCCGGGACGGCGGGAGCGCTCGCCGCGCTCGGGATCTCGGCGAAGCTCTTCCCCGCGGCCGTCGTCCCGCCCGCCGCGGCGCTCCTCGCCGCGCCGCCG
>JAHWYA010000088.1 GCA_020028115.1 Anaeromyxobacter sp. | reverse complement strand
CGAAGACGTTCATCAAGAAGATCCGCAAGCAGACGCGCCCGCCGGGATAGCGCGGCAGGTCGCTCGAGCTCCCGTCGTCTGCCCCCACGCGGGTGCGCTCCGAGGACCCGCGCGCGGGTCCTCTCCCCAACAGGGAACGAAGTCCGGCCGGTCGAGAACTCGACCGCCGTCGCCAGGGGCGTACCGTCGATTCGCTGTGGAGGCGGCGGCGGGAGGCCAGATGATCGCTGAAGCGTTCCGGGTGGTGGTGGTCGAGGACGACGACGACATTCGCGACCTCGTCGTGCAGCTCCTCGAGGACCTCGGGTTCGAGGCGGTCGGGTTCGCGGACGGCCGCGAGGCGCTCGCGGTGCTCCGGCGGCCGGGGACCCTCCCGGCGGTCGTCCTGCTCGACCTCGAGATGCCGCTCATGTCCGGCTGGGAGTTCCGCCGGCAGCAGCTCGCCGATCCGCTCCTCGCGCACGTTCCGGTCGTGGTCGCGTCGAGCGCGGAGCCGCGGTCGATCACCGCCGACGCGTACCTCGCGAAGCCGTACGAGACGTCGGAGCTCTGCCAGGTGCTCGCGCGCCTGAGCCTGCGCGCGGTCCAGGCCGCGAGCGCCGCCGGCGCGTCCGGCGCTGCGGCGGCGTAGGCCGGGCGGGGAGGTGCGGCGCGCTCCCGCCCCGGGCACCTACGGGTTGTTCGCCACGAGGAGCTCGGGTCGCTGCGCGTGCAGCCAGCACAGGAACCGCTCCGGTTGCAGAAACGACGGCGGCACCGCGCTCCGCTGGAGGTAGCCGTCGCGGCACGACAGGTGCCCCCACCGGTCCAGGAGCTCGGTCCGGACGCGGTACGAGCGATCGCGCCACTCGCCGATCGGGATGCAGCGGCGGAGCCTCCCGCTGGCCGACGGATCCGCGCGCACCACCACGTCGCTCGGCGAGTGCTCGAGCCGCCGCGTGTGCGCGTTCTCGCGCCAGCGGCTCCGCGGGATCGAGGAGATCGAGGTCACCTCGCGCACGCGGAAGAACCCGATGAGCGCGTAGAGGAGCCGGTGGTCGCAGGCCTTCGTCGGCCGGAGGCTCGCGAAGAAGGCGATGAAGTCGCCGGCGGCGAGACGTGCCAGACCGCGGCCGCGGCGCGCGCCGTCGTCGCCGTACGTCAGGTGCACGAAGTCCGGGTCGAGGTGCATCGCGCGTCCGGCGAGCGGGGCGGGGAGCGCGACGCCCGGGAAGGGAGCGATGGCGTCGAGCACGCGCGGGTAGCGCGTCGCGAGCCGGACGTGCTGCGCGCCGTCCGGGATCGGGACGTACGCGAACTCGAGGGTGTCGGGATCGACCGGCGCGTTCCAGCCGCCGTAGGTGAGGTCGATGCCGACGCGGACGAGGAGGCCCTTCATGTCCCTGGAAGTCCCGCGGCGATCATAACGGCGGTGAGCGGCGGGAGGGCGGGCCCTCGGAGCAGCCGCCCGCCCGGGCGTCGCTCGGTCGCGTCCTCGCGCACCCGAACGTTCGTGGCGCGGCGGGAGCGCGCGGGACACGCTCCGCGGCGGAGGAACGAGCTCACCCCCTCCGAGGAGAGCGCATGACCACCATCACGCCGCGCGAGCGACGAGAGATCGACTGCGCCAACGCGTCGGGCGCCCAGCCCGTCGTGTTCGTCCACGGGCTGTGGCTCCTCGCCAGCAGCTGGGACCGCTGGCGAGCGCTCTTCGAGGAGAGCGGATACACGACGCTCGCGCCGAGCTGGCCCGACGATCCCGAGACCGTCGCGGAAGCGCGCGAGCATCCGGAGGTGTTCGCGCACAAGCGGGTGGAGCAGGTCACCGAGCACTTCGCGGACGTCATCCGGCAGCTCGGGACGTTGCCGGCGATCGTCGGTCACTCGTTCGGCGGCCTCCTCACGCAGCGGCTCGCGGGACAGGGCTTCGCGACGGCGTCGGTCGCCATCGATCCGGCGCCGTTCCGAGGGGTCCTGCCGCTCCCGTTCTCGGCGTTGAAGGCGGCCCTTCCCGTCCTCGGCAACCCCGCGAACTACAACCGCGCGGTGACGCTCACCTTCGAGCAGTTCCGGTTCGCGTTCGCGAACGCGGCGAGCGAGGAGGAGGCGCACAGGCTCTACGAGACGTACGCCGTCGCGGCACCCGGGGTGCCCCTGTTCCAGGCGGCGACCGCCAACCTGAATCCGTGGACGGCCGCGAAGGTGGACACCACGAACCCCGACCGAGGGCCGCTCCTCATCATCTCGGGCGAGAAGGACCACACGGTGCCCTGGGCGATCGCCCACGCGTCGTACAAGCGGCAGCGGCGGAACCCCGGGATCACCGAGATCCGCGAGGTTCCGAACCGCGGGCACTCGCTGACCATCGACAGCGGGTGGCGGGAGGTGGCCGAGATCGCGCTCGCGTTCGTGAAGCAGCACCACCCCGCGCGCGCGGTGGAGGCGGCGCCGGCGGCTCCGGCGGGGGCGCGGCTCGGTGACGAACGGCGGGACGAGCCGATCCCGTGACGACCTCTCAGCCCGTGCCGAGGACCCAGCCCTCTTCGTGCAGGACGGCGGGGTCCTCCGGCGGGGCGGCGAATCGCTGCGCGAGCTTGCCGTCGGCGTCGAGCCGGGCGAACGCGCGCGCGGTCGCGATGACCTGGAGCCGGTCGTGGACCTCCGCTCCCTGCCGGCGGACGTGGAACATCGACGGGTAGACCTCGGCGAGCACGATCCGCGCGTCCCCCCGCGCCGGGAGCGTCGCGCCGGTCTCGAACGGCCACACGCGCGCGTCGGGGAGCGCCTCGCGCAGCCGCGCCACGTGCGGGATGCCCACGAGCGCCTGGCCTCCGACGGAGTTCGCGCCGCCGTAGACGAACCAGGGGCTCGAGGCGGTCTTCGCAGGGCCATCGGCGAGCCGCATCCGCTGGAGCGCAGCGCCGCCGCGCGTCCCGAGCGGAAACTCGAAGTACCCCCGCTGACCGGTCGACAGGTGGGCCTCGACCGGCGGCGGCACCCGCGCCGGCCGGCCGAAGAACGGGCCGAACCCGCCCGACACCACCGCGTTCAGGTCCGCGGCCACCTCGAACCGGTTGTTCCCGTTGTCCGGGTCGTCGCGGACCGCCCCGCGGAGCGTCGCCCAGACGTGGCGCCACGCGTCCTGCGGCGCGCCGCGGTGACCGAGCGCGGCCGCGAACCCGCGCGGATAGCCGAACGGGAAGTCGAAGCCGACGAGGACGCGCCTCCCGGCGAGCGCGCCGCGAAGCATCGAGCCGAGCTCCGCCAGGGCCGCGTGCCGCGTCCGGGGATTGCCCGTCGCGAGCGCCGGCCGCGAGGCCGCGCGGGACAGGAGGGCCCACCAGACGCTGTCCGCGCCCGTGGCGGGAACGGACCGCGCGCTCCAGTCGACGATGCAGTACGCGTCGAAGCAGGGGCGCGCCATCGCGAGCCGGTGCGGACGCGCGAGCCTCAGAGCGGGAACGCGAGCCGCAGCCCGACGATCCCCGAGCGAGCGAGGACGCCGACCTCGAGCCCGATCGACATCGAGCCGGTCAGGAGGCCGAAGCCGAAGGCGCCGTGGAACCGCAGCGTGTCGCCCGAGTCGAACACGAGCCACGGGCCGATGAGGCCGTCGAGGTAGATCCCGTGGGTCCGCACGCGCAGCCGGAAGTCGATGGGCGCGCCGACGTCGGTGGGCTCCGACGTGACGAGCGCGCCGAAGCGAACGCCCGCGGTGAGCGCGCGCGCGAGCGGCGTCTCGAGCGCGAAGGTGAGCTGGAACGCGCCGATCTCGGGGTCGATCAGGTAGTCGCCGCCGAGCCCCAGCGCGAGCGAGGTGTAGCCGCCGCGTCCGCCGCGGCGCGCCTCGGCCGTCGGCGCGGCGAGGAGCAGGGCGAGCGTGGCGAGCGACAGGGCGATCCGGAGCGTGCGCATCGAAGACCTCCGCGGGGCGTCGCCCGAGGAGACCACGCCACGCGAGCGCACGAAAGGGCCGGGCTGCGTGTTGCGCGCACACCCAACCCCGGTCAGATGATCTCCTCGACGTGCACGAAGTCCTGCTTGCCCCGCAGGCTCAGGGTGGAGAAGAGGTCGGACCTGGCCTCGAGCTCGTCGACGAGGGGTCCCCTCGGGACCTCCGTGCCGTTCTCCTTGTGCCCGTGCTTGTTCTTCCGGGTCGACATCACGGTCTTGAGGCGGCCCCGGGTCCCCTCGGGACCTCGCTTCTCGAAGAGCTTCCACATCGACTTCGGCGTGGCGTTGAGGCTGCCGTGGTGCCCCACCTTGTAGACGTCCACGTCCGTCAGGAGCTCGCGGACGTTCTCCTTCGACAGGGCGTACGACCAGTTCTCGATCTGGGCGTCGCCAGGGAAGAGGAGCTTCTTCCCCTTCGGCCCGAGGACCTCGAAGAGGAGGATGACGCTCGTGTTGTTCATCGCGTCGTCGAGCGCGCGCACGATCTGGAGCAGCTCTCCGGCGCGCACCGCGTCGAGCCGCTTCAGGAACCAGCGCGTCTCGAGCGGGAGGCGGCTCGCGTTCACGGTGCGGACGCCGGGGAAGAGGGGCTTCCCGCCGCTCCGCGCGCTGGCGCGGCCGGCGGCGGCCATCACGTGCCAGTACTCGGTCCGGTCCACCTCGCGCATGCTCCGGATCTCGCTCGACTGCGCGAGCGTCGGCGGCCCGAGCACGTGGACCTTCACGCCCGGGAGGAGCTTCTCGAGGCGGGTCTTCGACCCGAACGACACGAAGTCCTGGGCCGGCGTCGAGAGGAGGTTCTCGACCTGCTCCTTGTTCTTGAGGTTCAGCCCGCCGACGAGCGCGAGCTCCGCCGCGAGCCGCTTCCCGAACGGCGCGCCGACCGGCGACGGGCCCAGGTCCCGCGCCGCCCACGGCCCGAGCACGTCGTCCTCGTCCGCGGACGGCGCGTCGTCGTCGCTCCGTTCCGCCGGCTTCGAGCGCCGGTCCAGCTCCCGCAGCGCGGCGTCCGCGACCTCGCGCATCGCCTCCAGGGACTGGACGTGCAGGGACGAGAGCGCGCCGATCTTCCCGCGCGTCCCGGCCGGCGCGACCTCCGCGTTCGTCGCGGCCTCGGGGTGCTCGGTCCAGGGCAGGACGACCAGGCCGGGCTCGAGCCCCGCGATCACCTTCCAGGTGTCGCCGGCGAACGCGGAGAGGTGGTCGCTGTGCCGGTGCGTCGCGACGATCGCGTCGAGCTTCGCGCCGCAGGTCTCCTTGATGTGCGCGGCGATCTGCTTCGTCTGGCTGCCCATCTCCTCGGGGGCCGCGCTCGTGCCGAAGTCGATGAGGACGTGGCGCGCGTCCTCCCCGTACTCGAACCGGAGCAGGAAGCAGTCGCCGAACCCGATGCGGTACGTGAAGAGCTTGAGGCCGGTCAGGGTCGCCATGGTCACCACCGCTCCTTCGAGAGCGTCGTCGCGCCCACGCTGCGATTCCGATGCACCGCCGCGAACCGCCGCGCGCTCGCGGAGCCCGGACGGAAGTACCCGTGCGCCCAGAGGCTCGCGAGCCGCTTGCCCTGGCGCTCCTGCACGCTCGGACGCTTCGGGTCGAAGACCCCGTCGCCGATCGCGTACTTCACCCGGCCGTACTCGTCGAAGATGAGCGTCACGCCGCCGAGGAGCATGAGCGGCGTCGAGTCGGGCATGTCCGGCGGCTTCGGGATCCCGTAGCGGCCGAGCTCGCCCGCGGTGAGCGAGAGCTGCTGCAGCACCTCCGCGACCGTCTCGCGCAGCGCGAACCCGTCCTCCGGCGCGAGCCGGACGCAGGGCCGGACCGAGATGACGCGCGTGTAGGCGCCGTCGTAGAGCCGCAGCTCCGGGCGGTTCTCCCAGGCGAACCGGAACACCTCGTCGGCGTCGCGCTGCATCGACTCGAAGCGCGTCCGGTCGTAGTCGTAGATGGGCTTCGCCCGCTCCCACTCCGGCTCCGGCAGGGGCGCGCCGGACTTCGCGGTCGCCGCGTGCGCGATGCCGTACGCGACGAAGCTCTCGAGGAGGAGCTCGCGGAACCGGTACTTCTCGTCGACGGGCCGGACCTCCCGGTCCGCCGTCCGCATCGCGGAGAGGAAGGTCGCGAACTCGAGGTGGACCGGCGGGCAGTAGTCGAGCGCGCGGATGGCGAGCGTGAGCAGCTCGTCGGCGATCGCCGAGCCCTCCTCCGCGGCGCGGTAGCGATCGACGGCGCGATTCGGGTCGCCGACGAGGGCCTCGAGCCGGTGCGCCCACACGGAGAGGAACGCGTTCATGATGGCGGAGACGAGGATCTCTCCCCGGCGGTGCGGCTCCTCGAACTCCTCGGAGGTCATGTACTCGGTCGACGGCGGGAGCGCGGCGGAGTGGCGGAGCGCGCTCCGGCCGACCGGCCCCATCTCCCGGCCGAACTCCTTCGCGATCGCGAGGAGGACGGACTTCGCGAGCTGGTCGCGCTTCACGTCCGACGCCCGGAGCGGCGCCTTCGGGTTGGACCTGCCGCGCGCGTCGAGGTGACGGTCGAGGAGGACGCGGACGACCTCGGGGACCGCGAAGACGGACAGCAGGGCGACGACGTCGGCGAAGGCCTCGTGGAACGCGGCCTGGTCCGGCGACGACGGCTCCATGAAGCGCTTGCGAAGCCCGTCGAGCACCGCGTGCGAGGTCTCGTGGGCGACGATGTCGTGCGACAGGCAGGTGAAGACGTTGCGCGAGCCGTCGCGCGACGGGAAGTGGCCGAAGAGCAGCGCCTCGTCGCGGCGCGAGTAGAAGGCGTTCGCGTCGGCGAAGGCGTGCGGGGCGACCTTGATCTGGTGGCCCGGGCTGTCGAACCCCCAGCTCACGCGGCGGCCGAGCGCGAACTCGAACCGGGCGAGCGTGCGCATGACGATCGCGTACACGTTCTGCGCGTGGAAGCCCGGATCTCCCAGGATGACGGCGTCCGGGACCGGCGCGGCCGGGTTCGCGAGCCAGCTCGGCGAGCGCGGGACGGGC
>JAHWYA010000087.1 GCA_020028115.1 Anaeromyxobacter sp. | reverse complement strand
CGCGGCGGCGATCTCGGGGCGGCGGCGCACCGCCTCGTCCTCCAGGGCCGCCGCCTCCGCCGGCAGCGCGGGCGCGGGCGGCTGCGTGAGGGCGAGCTCGGACGAGTCGCCGCGGCCGAGGAGGGCAGCGAGGGCGCTCCAGGCGGCCTCGCGCGCGCCCAGCGCGCGCACGAGGTCCTGCTCCGCGCGGACGCTCTCCATGCCGGCGCGCAGCAGCGCGATCCGCGGCTGGGCGCCGGCGCCCACCTGGAGCTCGGCGTCGCGCTCGTGCGCCCGCGCCGACGCGAGCTGGCGCTCCTGGATCGCGACGAGCTGCTCGGCGGCGGCGGCGGCGTAGTAGGCCTGGGCGACGCCGAAGCGGAGCTCGCGGCGCGCCGTCTCGAGGGTGGCGGTCGCGGCGCGCGCGCCGGCCCCGGCCGCCTCCATCGCGTACCAGAGCGGCGGCGCGAGGATCGCCTGCGTGAGCTCGAGCTGCGCCCCGAGCTGGTCGCGCGCCTGGATGGTGGCGGAGACCACCTGGCTCGGCACCGCCGCGTAGCTCGTCGGCGTCCCGGGCAGCCCGGGTCCCGAGGTCGGCGCACCGAGATCGCGGACGGTGAAGCCCACCGGCAGCCGCAGCTCGGCCTCGTCGGAGTTCCGCGTGTACGTTCCGGCCGCCTTCAGCTGCGGCAGGTGGGCGGCGCGGGCCCTCGCGACGTTCGAGCGGGCCTGCTCGAGCCGGGCGCGCGCCGCGGCGAGGTCCGGGCTGGAGCGCTCGGCCTCCTCGAGCGCGGCGTCGAGGGTGAGCGGCTCCGCGGCGCGGGCCACGAGCGGGAGGGCGAGCACGAGGGCGGCGACGATTCGAGACATGAGGCCTCCAGGGGCGGGCGCGCTGCGCGCCCCGCCCGGTGGGAGAGTGAGGTGGTGGGAGGATCAGGTGCCGGTCGGCTGGGGCCCGGCGACGGGCTCGACGACCTCGAGGGTGCGGCGCCGCTTCAGGCGCTCGAGGAGCGAGTAGAAGACCGGCACGACGACGAGGGTCAGCACCGTGGACGAGACGAGCCCGCCGATGATGGCGATCGCCATCGGGACGCGCGTCTCGGCGCCGTCGCCCCGCGCGAGCGCGACGGGGATCATGCCGGCGATCATCGCGATGGTGGTCATCAGGATGGGGCGGAGCCGGATGGGGCCGGCCTCGAGCAGCGCCTCGCGGGTGGAGCGGCCGCGCTCCTTCAGCTGGTTCGTGAACTCGACGAGGAGGATGCCGTTCTTCGTCACGAGCCCCATCAGCATGATGATCCCGATCATCGCGAACATCGACATGAACTCGCCGGTGCCGAGGAGCGCGCCGAGCGCGCCGATGACCGCGAACGGGAGCGACAGCATGATCGTGAACGGGTCCACGAGGTTCCCGAACTGCGCGGCGAGGATCATGTAGACGAGGACGATCCCGAGGAGCAGCGCCTGCAGGAAGGCCCCGGCGGTCTTCCCGAGCTCCTTCCCCTGGCCCTCGAAGTCGGTGATCACCGTGGCGGGCAGCTCCTTCGCGGCGAACGCGCTCAGGTCCTGCATCGCCGCCCCGAGGCTCGCGCCCTGCGGGAGGTCGGCGAGCAGCGTGATCTGGCGGAGCCGCGCCTGGCGGTCGATCTGCGAGAGCGCGGCGTCCTCCTTCACGGACGCGACGTTCCGCAGCTCCACGAGCTGGCCCTGCGCGCCGCGGACGGTCAGCTCGCCGAGGCGGTCGGCGCCGCGCGCGTCCTGCGGGAGCCGGAGGCGGATGTCGTACGAGTCCGTCCCCTGGCGGAACTTGGCGAAGTCGTCGCCGCCGAGGAAGGCGCGGACCGACTGCCCGACCACCGCCGCCGGGATGCCGAGCGCCGCCGCGCGATCGCGGTCGATCTGCACCGAGACCTGCGGCTTTCCCGCGCGGTAGGTGGAGTCGACGTCGGAGAAGAGCGGGCTCTGCTGCATGTGCGCGCGGACCTTCCCGGCGGCCGCGACCACCTCGGCCCAGTCGCGCCCGCGCACGTTGAGCTGGACGGGCTGCGGGCGGGTGCCGCCGCCGGACATGGCCGCGATGTCCTGCACGCCGAGCTGCGCGTCGGCGGGCCGGCGCAGGTTCATGCGGAGCCACGCCTTGAGGTCCTGCTGGCCGAAGGCGCGGTCGTGGATCGGGACGAGGGACACGGTGAGCTCGCCCTTGTTCACCTCCTCCTGCACGCCGCCGCCGGCGGTGGCGAAGACGCTCGTGACGCCCGGGACGCGGGCGAGCTGGCGGCGCAGGCCGTCGAGCTCGCGGACGGTGCGCTCGAGCGGCGTGCCGACCGGGAGCTCCAGCGTGACCTTCACCTCGCTCATGTCCTGCGCCGGGAGGAAGGTGAACTCGAGGAAGCGCCCCAGCGCCACCGTCGCGACGAGGGTGGCGACCGCGAGGGCGGCGGTCCAGGCGCGGTGGTCGAGCGCCCACGCGAGGACGCGGCGGTAGGCGCCCTCGATCCGCGCGAGCGCGCGCTCGATCGCCCGCGACACGCGCCCGGGCTCGTCGTGGCGGCGCAGCACGAGGGCGGACGCCATCGGCGTCAGCGTCATCGAGACGAGGTAGGAGAGGGCGACGGCGACCGCGACGGTGATGCCGAACGCCGAGAAGAACCGGCCGACGATCCCCTCCATGAACGCCACCGGGACGAACACCGCGAGGATGGAGAGCGTCACCGCGAGCACCGCGAGGGCGATCTCCTTCGTGCCGGCGTGGGCCGCCCGCACCGGCGGCTCGCCGTGCTCGGCGTGGCGGCTGATGTTCTCGATCACCACGATCGCGTCGTCGATGAGGAGGCCGATCGAGAGGGTGAGGGCGAGCATCGTGATGATGTTGAAGGTGTAGCCGAGGGCGTGCATCGCGGCGAAGGTGCCGATCACCGAGGTGGGCAGCGCCAGCGCGGACACGAGCGTGGAGCGCCAGCTCCGCAGGAACACCAGCACGATGGCGACGGCGAGGAGGCCGCCGAGGACGAGGTCCTCCTGGACGCCCTCGATGGAGCGGCGGATGAACCGCGCGTTGTCGCGGACGAGGCGCAGCTCCGCGCCCTCCGGCAGGAGCCGGCGCACGTCGGCGAGCGCCGCGGTCACGCGCTCCGCCACCTGGACGGTGTTCGCGCCGGACTGCTTCTTCACGACGAGGGCGACGGCGGGGCGTCCGTCGTGGGCGGCCGCGGAGCGCGCCTCCGCGGGGCCGTCCACGACGTCGGCGACGTCGCGCAGCCGGACCGGTGCGCCGCCGGGGCTCGCCACCACGAGCTCGCGCAGCTCGCCCACCGTGCGCGCCTCGCCGGTCACCTTCACGACCCGCTCCGCCGCCGGGTCCTCCGCGCGGCCGCCGGGGACGTCCACGCTCTGGGCCTTCACGGCCTGGACCAGGTCGCTCGCGGCGACGCCGAACGAGCGCAGGCGCGCCGGATCGACGACGACGCCGATCTCCCGCGCGCGCCCGCCGACCACGTCCACCGAGCCGACCCCGTCCTGCCGCTGGAGGGCCGGCTTCACGACGTCGTCGGCGAGCCGGGTGAGCTCCTCCGGCGGCACCGCGCCGGAGAGCGCCAGGGTGAGGATGGGCGCGGCGCCCACGTCGAACTTCTCGACGATGGGCGAGTCGGCGTCCTTCGGCAGCTTCGAGAGGGTCGCCTGGACGCGGTCGCGCACGTCCTGGGCGGCGACGTCCACGTCCTTCTCGAGGGAGAACTGGAGCACGACCTGCGAGACGGACTCGAGGCTGACGGAGCGGAGCGACTCGAGGCCGCCGAGGGAGTTGAGGGCCTCCTCGAGCGGGTCGGACACGTCGCGCTCGATCGACTCGGGATCGGCGCCCGGGAGCACCGTCGTGACGGTGACGACCGGGAAGTCCACCTCCGGGAACTGGTCCACGCCCATCTTCGGGTAGGCGTTGAGGCCGAACACCACCACCGCGAGGACGAGCATCGCGGTGAACACCGGCTTCGTGATGAAGGTCTTGATGACGTCCATGGCGGCTCCCTCAGTTCGCGACCGCGACGCGGGCGCCCTCGGAGAGGCCGGCGACGCCCTCGACGACCACGGCGTCCTCGGGGCGCACGCCCGCGCGAACCCTCGTCCACTGCGCCGTCACGGGCTCCACCTCGACCTCGCGCCGGCGCGCCGCCCCGCCGTCCTCGATCACCCACACGAACCGCTTCTCACCGTCGCGCGAGACGGCCTGCGACGGGACGAACGGCCCCTGGCCGGCCGCCCCGCCGCCGATGTCGACCTCGGCGAGCCCGCCGGGCCGCAGGGCGCCGCGGGCGCCGGCCTGCACCCGCACGTCGCCGAGCACCTCGACGGCGCGGCTCGCGGGGTCCACCACCGCGCCGACGCTGGTCACGCGGGCGTCGAACGGCGGGCCGCCGGGGATGGCACGGCCGTGCAGGACGGCGCCGGGCCGGATCGCGTCCACGAGCCCCTCGGGGACCGAGAGCCGCACCTCGGCCGCGTCCACCGCGACCAGCGTCGCGACGGGGGTGGGCGGCATCGTGGCGAGGAAGTCGCCGACGTTCTTCAGGCGCGCGGTGAGCACGCCGTCGAACGGCGCGCGGAGCACGTGATCGCGGAGGTGCTGCTCGAGCAGCCGGACCTGCGCGTCGGCCTGCTCCACCGATCCCTCCGCCTGGTCCGCCGACGCCTGGGTCCGGTCGAGGATCGCCTGGGGCGCGCTGCCGCCCTCGAAGAGCTGCCGCGTGCGCCCGAGCTCGGCGCGGGCGTTGGCGCGCGCCGCGAGGGCGATCTTGTGGGTGGCGCGGGCCTGGTCGAGCTGGATGGCCAGCGTCGAGCCGTCGAGCTCGACGATGGGGTCGCCCTTCCGCAGGCGATCGCCGGGCTGGGCGTGGACCTTCAGGATCGTCCCGGAGACCTTGGCCGAGACGGTGGCCTGGAGCTTCGACCGCAGCTCGCCGGTGGCGCGCGCGGTCTCGCGGTCGAGGCGGGCGACCGGCTTCGACACGCGGACGGCGACGGTCGGCTGGGTGGCGTCGTGCTCCGGGAGGGTGGCGGTCACCGCGCTCGCGCGGGAGCAGCCGGCGGCGGAGACGGCGAGGGTGGCGGAGAGCAGCAGCAGCGTCGAGCGGGACTTCCTGTCCATCGGGGACCTCGTTCTTCGGAGCGCCGGGGCGGCGCCAGATAAACGCAACTAACGTGTCGCGTTAGCATGTAGCAACTATGCGACTCAAACGCAACAGTAGTGTCTCGATAGTGTTGAGAACTATGAAGCACGCCGGCCCACGCCAGACGCCTCGAACGACGAAAAGTGCAACAGTCCTGCGCTGTTCTGGGTCGTACGGGTTGACAGTTGAAGGGACGGGTTGGTAGAGTTTACGTCGTGGAACGGACCCGGACGGCACCCGAGCCGCGGCAGCGGCGCACCGGCGGCCGCAGCGCCCGCGTCGTGAGCGACGTGCTGGACGCGACGGTCGACGTCCTCGCGCATGGCGGGTACGCGAAGCTCTCGTTCGACGAGGTCGCCGCGAAGGCAGGCGTCTCGCGCACGACCGTCTACCGGCGCTGGGCGACGAAGCACGACCTCGTGCGCGCCGCGCTCCTCCGGCTCTGCGAGGCGTGCGCGAGCGCGGTGCCCGACACCGGCACGCTCCGCGGAGACCTCCTCGCGTTCATCCGGACGAGGTTCGTCGAGGACCGGCGCGAGCGGGAGCGGAGCGCAGGGCTCCTGCGGGCGCTGATGGCCGAGTTCGAGGACCAGGAGTTGCTCGCCCTCGCCCGCCTCATCCGCGGCCAGATGCAGCAGCCGATCATCTCCGCGGTGGAGCGCGCGGTCGCTCGCGGCGAGCTGCCGGCGGGCACCGACCCGGGCCTGGTGATGGACCCGATCTTCGCGCCCCTCCACTTCCGGATCGCGGTGTTCGGCGAGGAGCCCGACCTCGGCTACGCCGAGCGGCTCGTGGACGTGGTCCTCGCCGGCGCGCGCTCCGGCGCGGGATCGCGCGGGCCACGGGGTCGCTGAGTCACGCGACGTCCCGGCGGGCCCGGAGCCGCCCGCAGCCCGGGTCGCTGCCGGGCGTCACCCGCGCACGAGGCCGCGGCCGATCCTCACCTCGAACGTCAGCTCCTCGCGCCGCAGGCGCAGGAGGACGAACGTCCCCTCCGGGCCGCGGATGGCGGCCACCGCGCCGGCGAGCCCGAGCGAGGACACGTGCACGCCGTCGACGCTCACGATGGCGTCGCCGCGAGCGACGCCCGCCTCCGCGGCGCCTCCGCCCGGCACCACCGAGGTCACGACGAGCCCCTCGCCCCTCGGCGCCACCACGACGCCGATGCCGGTGAACTCGCGCCGCGGCTCCTCGCCGGCGGCGGCGGGGGTGAGCGCGATCACGATCGGTCCCGCGTCTGTCCCGGGCCCCGCCGTGACGACGCTCAACACGCGGACGTGGTGACCTTCCGCCGCGACGGCGAGGGAGGCGCGCGCCGGGAGCCCGGACAGCGCGAACCGGCCCTGCGCATCGGTGAGCGTCTCGGTGAGGAGCGGGAACACCGACGCCGCCTCGTCGAGCGCCCCTTCCATCGCGACGCGCGCGCCCAGCAGCGGGCTGCGCGTCGCCGCGTCGAGCACGACGCCGGACAGGCGTCCCTCGCCCGGGAGCGTCGCGTCCGCGATCGCCTCACCCGCCTCGGGCACCTCCGCCGCGACCTCCGCGGAGGGCGCGAACCCAGGCGCGGCCACGACGACCGCCACCGGACCCGGGGCGAGGTCGTCGAGCGCCCAGCATCCCGAGGCGGCGAAGAAGGAGCGCGCCCGTGCGGCGGCCCGGGAGAGCGGGCCCCGCCGCTCCGAGACGACCACCGTGAAGGCGGTCACCGCCGCCCCGGAGCCCGCGTCCCGCACGCAGCCGCGCAGGCGCGCGCCGGGCGAGAGCTCCAGCGTGACGCCGTCCGGGGCCGGTGCGACCGCGCTCGCG
>JAHWYA010000567.1 GCA_020028115.1 Anaeromyxobacter sp. | reverse complement strand
CCGTGGCGACCCGGCCGCGCGAGAGGAGGACCGGGCCGGCGACGCGCACGAGGGCGGCGGAGCCCGCGCCGGGCAGGCGCGCGGCGACGCGGCCGGTGACCTCGACGCCCGAGGACAGGACGAGGTGGTTCACGGTCCGCGCCGCGATCGCGACGTCGACGCCGTGGTCGCCGCCGCGCCGGAACGAGAGCGTCGCGGCGAGCTCCTCCAGGACCTCGAAGAGGTGCTCGAAGTCGCGGGCGACGAAGAGCCGCGGCTGCATCCGCGTGATGTCGTACGGCACGTCGGCGCAGGCGGCGGTCAGCGGGACCCGCTCCACGTCGGGGCCCAGGCAGTGAACGGCCTCGCCGATCGAGGAGAGGAGCCCCGCACCGTAGATCCGCGGCGCGTCGAGCGGGCCTACGAGGCCGTACTCCGCGGTCCACCAGTAGAGCCGGCTCGCGCGCGCGGCCTCCGAGGCGCCGCGGACGCTCGCCGACGCCGCCGCGAGCCGCTCCTCGGCGAGGCGGACCTCCTCCGCGGACGCCGCCGGGTCCTCCTTCACGACCGAGAGGTTGCGGATCGCCTCGAAGACCGCCTGGTCCTCGAGGGACGCGAGGGCGCGGAAGCCCACCTCGCCGCAGCGGCACAGGTACCCGGCGTAGGTCGGGTCGGCGACGAACGGCGCATGGCCGGCGCTCTCGTGGACGATGTCGGGCGCGGGCGTGTACTCCACGTGCTCGTGCGTCCGGACGTCGGCGGCGATCGCGAGGACGCGGCGGCTCTGCAGCTCGGTGAAGACGGCGGGCGGGATGAACCCGCGCACGGCCACCGCCGACCAGCCGGCGCTCGCGAGCCGGAGGTTCATCTCGTCGAGGCTCGGGATCGACTCGATCGCGATGCCGGTGGCCGCGAGGCCGGCGAGGTACCGGGGGTGCGCCCGCCCGGCGAGGTGCGCGGTCAGCCGGCGGAGCACGTGGCGCCAGACCGCGTGATCGCGCGGCGTATACGCCGCGTGATCCTGGGCCACGACGTAGCGGCGCAGGTGCGGCGGCAGCGCGGAGATGGCGCGCTCGGTGGGGGTCATCGGCCGCTCCCTCGAGAACGACTCCCTCTGGAGCAACGTGCGGCCGGGCGAGCCCGGGGGCACGCCCGAATGCGCCCGCGCCCCCAGGTGGTGCGGCCGGCCGGGCGAGCCCCGTCGGTACCGCCCAGGCTACGACCACCCATCTTCTTGCCCCCGCAGGGGGCGGGCGTTATTTACCCGGATCTCGATGACCAGCCCGCACGGACGCATCCTCGTGGTGGACGACAACGACGCCCTGCGCGAGAACCTGGCCGAGGCGCTGGAGCTCGAGGGCTACGACGTCGCGGTGGCGGCGGACGCCGCAGGAGCGCTCGCGAAGCTCGCCGAGGACCCGCCGTTCAGGGCGATGCTCCTCGACCTCGTGATGCCCGGGATGGACGGGCGGGAGCTCCTCGAGCGGATCCGCGAGGACCCGCGCCTCTCCTCGCTGCGGGTCATCATGACGACCGGGCACACCGGCGCGCGCGCCCGCGCCGGCGTCCCTGCCGACGCGTTCCTCGAGAAGCCGTTCGGCCTGCGCGAGCTCTTCGCGGTGCTCGCGAAGGTCGGGGTGCACGCCCCCTCGCGCCGCTCGGTCCGCTAGACTCCCCGCACCGGCGCCGGCGCCGGACGCGAGGAGGACCGATGGAGCTCAGGTCGATCGTGGAGCGGGCGACGCTCGTCGATCCCGCGGGTCAGCGGACGGAGCAGGTGGTGGAGCACCGGACCTGCCCGCTCACCGGCACGGTCGCGTCGCTCAACTCCGCGCTCGGCGAGAAGGCGCGGGCGTTCCTCGGCGCGGCGGACGTCGCGCTCCTCGCCGACCTCGAGGAAAAGTCGCGGGCGGGCTGCCCGTTCTGCAGCGCGGGCGAGCGCGGGACGCGGTTCGTCCCGGAGGTCTCGCGCGAGCCGCAGGTCCGCGCCGGCCGCTCCCTCGCCGTCCCGAACCTGTTCGCGAAGTGCGGCTTCGACGCGGTCGTCATCCTCGACCCCGCGCTGCACGTCCTCTTCCCGTCGCGGCTGCCGGCGGACGCGCTCGCCGATGCGCTCGCCGCCTCCGCTCGGATGGTGCGGGTCGCGCGCGAGAGCGATCCCTCGCGCGTCCACCACCTCGCCGGGATGAACTTCCTCCAGCCGGGCGGCTCGTCGGTCCCCCACCCGCACCTCCAGGTCCACGCCCGCGCGGCGCCGTACTCCGCCGTGGCGCGCGCGCTCGCGGCGGCGGCCGAGCACCGGGCGCGCACCGGCCGGTCCTTCTTCGACGAGCTCCTCGAGCAGGAGCGCAAGGAGGGCGCGCGGTGGATCGGGCGCACCGGCGCGGTGGAGTGGATCGCCGCCTTCGCGCCGGCGCACCAGCGCGAGATCTGGGGCGTGCTCCCCGGCACCGCGAGCCTCGCCGACGCGCGCGAGGAGGACCTCTCCTCGTTCGCGGTGGGGATCGCGCGCGTCGTCACCGCGTACGAGGAGTGGGGCACCCACCCGTTCACCTTCGCGTTCCAGTCGAGCCCCGTCCCGGGCCGGGAGCGGGACTTCGCGCTCCACGT
>JAHWYA010000566.1 GCA_020028115.1 Anaeromyxobacter sp. | reverse complement strand
GGATCTCGGGCGTCACCGACCACTATGCGGTCGGCGACGAGCACGCCCTCGCCCTCGCCCGCGAGATCGTGCGCAACCTCCATCGGCGCAAGCCGGATCCGCCCTGGGACGTGCTTCCGTCCGAGGAGCCGCTCTACGACCCGCAGGAGCTCTACGGGATCGTCCCGACCGACTACGCGAAGGGCTACGACGTCCGCGAGCTGATCGCGCGCCTGGTGGACGGAAGCCGCCTGCACGAGTTCAAGCCCCTCTACGGCGAGACGCTCGTCTGCGGCTTCGCGCGGATCGAGGGCTACCCCGTGGGCATCCTCGCCAACAACGGCGTCCTCTTCTCCGAATCCGCGCTCAAGGGCGCGCACTTCGTGCAGCTCGCGTGCAAGCGCCGCGTGCCGCTCCTCTTCCTGCAGAACATCACCGGCTTCATGGTCGGGAAGGCCTACGAGGCGGGTGGGATCGCCAAGGACGGCGCGAAGCTCGTCACGGCCGTCGCCTGCGCGGAGGTGCCGAAGTTCACGGTCGTCACGGGCGGGTCCTTCGGCGCGGGCAACTACGGCATGTGCGGCCGCGCCTACGGCCCGCGGCAGCTCTGGATGTGGCCGAACGCGCGCATCTCCGTGATGGGCGGCGAGCAGGCGGCGATGGTGCTCTCCACGGTCGGCCGCGCCGACCCAGAGGAGATCCGCGCGAAGTACGAGCGCGAGGGGAACCCGTACTACTCGACGGCGCGCCTGTGGGACGACGGCGTCATCGACCCGCTCGACACGCGTAAGGTCGTCGCGCTCGGCATCTCCGCGGCGCTGAACGCGCCGGTGCCGGAGACGACCTTCGGCGTCTTCCGGATGTAGAGGCCCTAGCCGACAGGGGCCTCGAGCCAGGTCGGGACGAGGGCGTCGAGGCGCTCCCGCTCCGAGTCGGCGAGGCCGCGGAGCGGCGCCCGCACGTCCTCCCGCACCGGCACGCCGCGCAGGGCGAGCACGCGCTTGAGGGCCGCGTGGCGCGGGAAGGCCTCGAGCCCGTCCCGCAGCTCGCCGAGGCGGGCGCTCCGGTCCGGCCCCGGCTCGCGCACCGCCGCGGCGACGAGCTCGGGGAAGGCGGTGGCGAGCGCCGACACCGAGCCCTTCGCGCCCGAGCGCATCCCGGCTCCGATGAGGCTCTCGGCGCCGACGAAGACGTCGAGCCCCTCGAGCAGGTAAGGCTCGAGCCGTTCGAACGGGGCGTCGGAGACCTTCATGCCGGCGAGGTTCGGGGCGAGCTCTCCGAGGCGCTCGACGACGCGGACCGGCACGGCGTAGCCGCTCACGCGCTCGAACTCGTAGACGTAGAAGGGCGTGGGCGCGCACGCCGCCGCCGCCGCGATGAAGTGCGTCAGGAGGGCGTCGTCGTCGAGCTGGAAGTACGGCGGGCCGATCACCGCGACCGCGGCCACGCCCGCGGCCGCCGCGTGCTCGGCGAGCGCAACGGTGTCGGCGGTCGTCTGGGCGCCGCAGTGGACGGCGACGTCGAGCCGCCCGGCGCACGCGCCGACGAAGAGGTCGGTGACCCGCCGGCGCTCGGGCGGAGAGAGGAGGATGCCCTCGCCGGTCGTGCCCATGGCCAGCAGTCCGTCGAGGCCGCCGGCGGCGAGGAAGTCGGCGAGCGGCTCGAACGCATCCTCGTCGAGCTCCGCCCCACCGCGCCTGAGCGGCGTCACCGCGGCTGCGAGCGCGCCCTGGATCACGGGCCGAACCTTATGCTCCGGGCGATGAGCGCGCTCAGGATCGAACGTGACGGCGGCGTCCTGCGGATCACGATCGCCAAGCCGGAGCGCCGGAACGCCTTCGACGCGGCGCTGATCGCCGAGCTCGCGGAGGCGTTCTCGGACGTCGGGGACGCACGCGCGGTCGTGCTCGCCGGCGACGGCCCGAGCTTTTGCGCGGGCGCCGACGTCGAGTGGCAGCGGGCGTCGATCGACCTCTCCTACGAGGAGAACGTCGAGGATGCCATGCGCCTCTACCGGATGCTCGAGGCCGTGGACGGGTGCCCGGCGCCGGTGGTGGCGCGCGTCCAGGGCTTCGCCCTCGGCGGCGGCTCGGGGCTCGTCGCGTGCGCCGACGCGGTCGTGGCGGCGCCGGACGCCGTCTTCGGCTTCACCGAGGTCCGGCTCGGAATCATCCCCGCCGTCATCTCGCCCTTCGTCCTCGCCCGGATCGGCGGCGGCGCCGCACGACGCTACTTCCTCACCGGCGAGCGCTTCGGCGCGGACGTCGCCCTCCGGATCGGGCTCGTGCACGAGGTCGCCGAGGACCTCGACGCGGCCGCCGAGCGGGTCGTGCGGGAACTACTGGCCGCGGGGCCAGAGGCGGCGCGCGCCGCCAAGCGGCTGATCCGCGAGCGTCCGCAGGGGGAGGCGACCGCCCACGTGGCGGCGGCGCTGCGGACGAGCCCCGAGGGCCAGGAGGGCCTCCGGGCGTTCCTCGAGAAGCGCGCGGCAACGCTGCCGAGCGGCGGTGCCTGGGGCGTGTACTCCGGGGAGCAGAACGCGGGATAGTTGCCCAGTCCCCTCGAGCGGAGGGGGTCAGGGGGAGCAAGTCGGTTCGGTCGTTACACCTG
>JAHWYA010000565.1 GCA_020028115.1 Anaeromyxobacter sp. | reverse complement strand
GGTGGATGCCGGGGAGCCGCTCGCCCGGGCCGAGCCCGCCGAGCTCGGCCCGGACGCGCGCGCCCTCGCGCTCGAGCGCGCGGAGCTGCTGGACGAGCGCGCGGCGCCGCGCGTCCCCACCGTCGCCGCCGGCGCGCTCGCCCATCGCGGGCCTCACTTCGCGGCGAGCGTCTTCGAGACGCGGACGAGCTCGTCGCGGGCGCGGCGCACGTCGTCCCAGTCCGACGGCTTCGCCGCCTCGAACCCCTTCTTCATGTTGAGCGCCTCGAGCATCGAGGCGTTGGCGGGGTCCTTCGAGAACGCGACGAGCGCCTTCTGGACCTTCGCGACCGCGTCGGCGGGGACGTCCTTGCGTGCGGCGAAGGGCAGCGGCGAGTAGTCCTTGGTCGTGTAGAAGACGCGCAGGCGGGCGCGATCCGCGTCCGGCAGCAGCTCGAACGTGCGGGTGAGGCCGCCCGAGGCGGCCGCCTTGCCCTGCAGGACCGCCTGGTAGCCCGCCTCGTGCGAGCCGGACACCACCACCTTCACGTCCTTCTGGAGGTCGAGGCCGCCCTCGGTCTGCAGCGCGAACAGCGGGAGCACCGCCGCTCCGAACGAGCCGGCGCTGGGGATCGCGATGGTCGCGCCCTTCAGATCGGTGAGCTTCGAGAGCTTCGCGTCCTTCGCGACGACGAGCACGCCCTTGGTGCGCGCGCCCACCTCGCGCGCGAACGCGGTGTACTTGTCGTCCTGCTGAACGTACGCGAGGGTGTTGTGGTAGTAGAACGGGTACGCTCCCGCCGCGGCGCGCGTCCCGAAGTCGGAGATGGTGGGCGCCGTGACGAACTTGAGCTTCACGCCGGACGCCTCGCTGAGCTTGTCGAGGAACGGCACCCACAGGTCGGCGAGCTTCCCCGTCGCGATCTGGGGCAGGACCCCGAACTCGTAGACCGCCTCCTCGGCGCGCGCGGTGGACGCGAGCGAGCAGACGGCGACGACCAGCGCGACGACACCCCGGAACAGCCTCTTCGTTCGAGCCATGTCTTCCTCCCTGGGTTAGCTGCGGTATCGCTCCGCGAGGCGCGACAGCCGGCCGGACACCGCCTTCAGCCGCTCGGCGACGCGCCTCATCTCCTCACCGCCCTGCACGTTGCCGTCGGCGGCGCGGGCGAGCTGCGCGAGCGCCGTGACGACCTCGTTGACTCCGGTGGCCTGCTGGCGCGAGCTCTCGGCGATGTGGCGCGCGGCGGCGGCGGACTCGCGGCAGACGTTCGTGAGGTTCCCGATCGTCGCGCCCGCGCGGCGCGCGAGCGCGGCGGTCGAGCGGGCCTTGTCGGTCCCCTGCTGCGTGGCGGCCGCGGCCGCCTGCGTGGACTCGACGATCTCGCCGAGGAGCTTCGGCACCTCGCCGGCCGTCCCGCTCGACTGCTCGGCGAGGGCGCGCATCTCGCGCGCGATCACCGAGAACCCGGCGCTCGCCTCGCCGGAGCGCGACGCCTGGATCGCGGCGTTCAGCGCGAGCACGTTGGACCGGGACGCGAGGTCCTTCACGGTGGAGATGATCTCGCCGATCTGGCTCACCCGGCTCGAGAGGTCGCCGAGGCGGGTGGCGATCGCGGTCACGTGCTGCTCGACGTGCGCCGTGCTGCCGACCGCCTCCTCGACCACGCCCTCTCCGGCGCGGGAGGACTCCTCCGCGCTCTGCGTGACGGCGATGACGCGGTCCGCGTGGTCCGTCGCGGCGCTGGACGTCTGCGCGATCTCGCGGATGGACGCGTTCATCTCGGCGATCGAGGCGGACTGTTGGGCCGCCATCGCCGCCTGCCGCGTCGCCGCGGAGAGCATCGCGTCGGACTCCTGCTCGAGCGCCCCCGCCGCCTCCTTCAGCTCGGCCAGCATCGCCTGGAGCTCGGCGATCATCCGGGCGAAGCTCCGCGCGAGGTCGGCCACCTCGTCGTTCCCGGCGCGCCGGACGTCCTGCCGCAGGTCGCCCTCCGCGATGCCGAGCGCGGCGCGGGAGAGCTGGGAGAGGGGCCGGGTCGTGAAGCGCGCGAGCGGGATCATCGCGAGCAGGCACGCGGCGAAGACGACCGCGGCGAGCCCCACCGAGCGCCGGCTGGCCGCGCCGATCTGCGCGGTCAGGTCGTCGAGCGAGAACCCGAGCTCGACGGAGCCGAGCACCTTGACCCCGGCGGCGTGGGCGCCCGCCCCGGGGTTGAGGCCGAGCGGGTCGAGGTACTGCACCTCCGACTTCCCCTTGAAGCTGACGAGCGCGACGACGTGCAGCATCTCGCGGTCGCCGACCTGGAGCGTCCGCTGGAGGAACCGGCTGCCGAGGTCCATCTCGGCGATGGGGACGGCCTTCGGCCGAGCCTGCCCGAGCGAGGGCGCGACGGCCTCCGCGATCGCCTCCCCGCGCTCGTCCCGCACGATCACGTAGGCGGCGCCGGGCACGTCGGCGAGGGTCGCCTCGGCGAGGCCCAGCAGGCCGGAGAAGTCCTGCGAGAACACGAGCGTGGCGGAGGTGTTCGCGAGCGAGAGCGCCGCCATCCGGCCGCGCGTCGTGAGCTCCTGCTGGAGGAGCTTCTCGACCTCGCGGCTGAACGAGAG
>JAHWYA010000086.1 GCA_020028115.1 Anaeromyxobacter sp. | reverse complement strand
CACCGCGCCCGCGACCGCGCCGGCCCTCGCTCGCCCCGCCGCGCCGGCCGCGCCCGCCCTGCAGCCGCTGGAGGACGCGGCCCCCTCGCTCGCCACGGGGTGGCGGTTCGGCCCCGCGTTCGGCGTCGAGTTCGGGATCGGCGACGCGGACTACGACGGGCTCGCGATCCGCGTCGACGCGCAGCGCGAGCTGTCCCGCCTCTCGCCGCAGGCCACGCTGTCGTTCCTCGGCGTCCTCTCGATGGCGCACGCCTCGGGCAAGGAGTCGGTCACCGTGGTCGTGGATCCGTTCCTCGGCCGGTCGCTGACGGCCGCGATCGAGTGGGACGCGAACGTGTTCGAGGCCGTTCCCGGCGGGCGCCTGACCTACGCGGCGACCCCGGCGGTCTCGCTGTTCGCCGACGCCGGGCTCGGGCTCGCCTACACGGTGGCGAACGTCCGGCTCCCGCCGGCGCTGGCCGCCCTCGGCCCCTCGGACCCGGTGGACGGCGGCCTCGCGGGCGTGCTCCGGCTCGCGGGCGGCATCGCGCTCGCGCCGACGCCGGCGCTCCGCGTCACGGTCCAGGCGATCGGGCTCGACGTCCGGTTCGGCAACGGACCGGGGTCGGGCTTCGGCCTCGCCGCGTCCATCTCCCACCGCCTGTGATCCGCCCCGGAGAACCGACGATGTCCACGCGCCTCGCACGCACCGCCCTCGCGCTGTCGCTCCTCGCGTCCGCCGCCGGAACCGCCCGGGCCGCCCCGGGCGCGAGCGTCCCGCTGCCCCCGCCTCCGCGGGGCACCGCGCTCTCCCGCCCCGCGGCCCTCCAGCTCTCGACCGCCGGGAAGCTCGGGTACGGCTCCGCGCTCGGGAACGACGGCAACGGCTCTCTGGTGCTCGAGGCGGAGGTCTCGGCGCCGTGGCGGACCACCGCGGGCGGCGTCGCGCTCGGCTGGGCGGTCGAGCTCCGCTCGTTCCTGCCGTCGAAGTCGGACCGCTACGGCCTCGAGTCCGGCGCGACCGGGGTCGAGATCACGCCGGCGCTCCGCGCGTCGGTCCCGCTCGGCGCCTCGCGCGTCGCGCTCCGGACGCAGCTCGGGCTCGGCGCGGTCGCGCGCTGGACCTGGGCGCAGGTCGACCAGCGGTTCGTCGGGCGCAAGACGGTCACCGGCAGCGAGGCGACGGGGCTCCTGCGGGCGGGCGTCGCGCTCGACTGGGCGGTCCGCCCGCGGATCTCGCTCGCCATCGAGCCGCTCTCGCTCGGCTTCGACCTCCGCGGCAACGCGAACTGGATCTTCGCCGCCGGCGCGACGTACCGGCTCTAGGGAGAACTCGAACATGCGCTCGACGAAGCTCGTCCTGGTCCTCGCCGCGGTCGCGGCGCTCGCGGCCTGCAAGAAGGAAGAGGTGCAGGGCCCCCTCGCCGGCTGCAAGACCGCTGGCTACGCGTCGACCTGCTTCGCGGACGCCGACTGCTGCTCGTTCGGCTGCGTCTACGGCGTCTGCGCGCCGAACCCGCTCGAGGACGGCGTCTGCCGCACCAGGTCCGACTGCGCCGGCGGGCGCTTCTGCGTGAACGAGCGGTGCAAGACGATCGCGTGCTTTGGGCCCGGCACCATGTGCACGGTCGGCGTCACCCCGTGCTGCGGCAGCTGCAGCGCCGGGTTCTGCACCGGCGACAACGCCCCCGTCGCGATCGCGGGGCCGGACCTCGCGGGCGCGCAGGTGCCCTTCCGCATCCCGATCCAGCTCACGAACGCGAGCCGCGACCCGGACAACGTCCCCTCGAACAGCGGGCTCACCTACGCCTGGACCGTCGTCGCCGGCCCGGCTGGCTCGAGCTTCGAGCCGGGCTCGACCGCCCCGGCGCCGCGGTTCACCCCGGCGGCCACGGGTGCGTACCAGCTCCGGCTCACGGCGACGAGCGGCCTGCTCTCGCACACGGACGACATCACCTTCGTGGCGGTGAACACGCCGCCCGAGGTGGTCACGATGACGCCGGACGTCCTCGGCACCTTCTACGTGTCGCGCAACCAGCCGAAGGTCATGAGCGCCACCGTGGCGGACGACGACGGCGGCCCGGTCTCCTGCACCTGGGCGAAGAAGGGTCCGAGCGACGTCGGGTACACGGTCGTCTCCGGCCCCGCCGCCTGCGCCGGCGCGAGCGGCGCGCGCGCCACCGGCACCGTGCAGATGACGCTGAACGAGAACCTCCCCGGCACCTGGGAGGTCCAGCTCGGCGTCGACGACCACGTGAACCCGATCGTGTCGGTCAGCCGCTTCGTGAAGGTCCTCAACGATCCCCCGGTCGTCGAGGCCGGACCGAAGCGCTGGGGCAACTACGGCCTCGGGCCGATCCCGCTCTCCGGCACCGCCACCGACCTCAACTTCGACGTCGTGAACCTCACCTCCGGCGACCCGTACTTCACCTGGGAGTGGAAGGTGACGACCGCACCGGCCGGCTCGGGCCAGCAGGACCTCGTCCTCCCTGCGGCGACGCCGTCGACCACGTTCACGCCCGACCACGAGGGGACCTACATCCTCACCCTCACCGCGGACGATCACGAGCTCGCCGAGCACGCCGACGCCGGCCCGCGCGGAAGCGTCGGGACCGACACGGTCGAGGTGCAGGTCGAGCCGTACATCCTCCCGCTCGGCGAGGTCGCGGACGCGGTCTACGTCCGCGGCGGGAACAAGATCCTCGTCGCGGACACCGACGCCGGGAACGAATACAGGCTGAAGCGCGTGGATCCCGCCACCCTCATGGTGGATCCGACCTTCGACGTGACGCTCGCCGCGCGGCCGATCGCGATCGGCCTGGATCCCACCGATGCGCAGGCGATCGTCGCCATGGCGGGCGGGCGGTTCCAGGTCGTGACGGGCATCGGCGCGACGCCGGCGGTCGCGAACACCGTCCCCGCCGGCAGCGGCGCGCCCGCGGACCTCGTGGACCTCGCCCACGCGGGCGCCTGCGCGTACGGCGTCACCGCGAGCGGCGCGGTCTACCGCCTCAACCTCGCGGCGCCCGGCGCGCCGTACTACCAGGCGGCGCAGTGCTCGAACTGCGGGTCGTTCCCGGTGCAGCCGTACGATCCGGCGGGCGTCCCATTCAACCGAGCGGTCACCGGCACCGCCACCGTGGGCACGACGACGGGCCCCTGGCTGTGGCTCCGGAACGTCGGCACGGGCCGGATCGGCCGCTACGAGATCCACGAGGCAAACTGCAACCTGCAGACGCCGTACGTCCCCGCCTCCACCACGACGTCGGGCATGGCCGGCAAGGGCGGCCTGTGGCTCTCCGCCGACGTCGAGGACCTCTACATCTCCTGGACGACCGTGTACGACGCGCGCAGCACGACCCTCGCGAGCCGCTTCTACGGCCTGCCGTCGATCTACCCCGACCACGTCGAGACGACGCTCGACGGCGGCGGCCTCACCGGCGCCGCCGCGCTGCAGACCACGACCGCGCTGTCCACCTTCTCGCGCGCCGCGGTGGACGGGCAGTTCACCGCCGGCTCGAACCGCGCCTTCCCGTCGCTCGGCTGGCAGGGCAACCAGATCCTGAACTACGGCCAGTTCGCGTTCGTCCGCACCGGCGGCGGCGCGTACTACGCGATCGTCCGAGCCAACGTGGGCACGACCGCCGCGCCGACGTACCGGTGGGGGCTCGTGAACCTGGGGCCGTAGAGGACCGCCGGGGCGGCCGCCTGCGCGGGGCCGCCTCGGCTCCGCGCGGAGTCGGCCCCGGCGCGCCCCCGTCGCGCTATCCTCCGCCCATGCTCAAGGCGCTCGCGATCCTCCGCACGCTCGTCCTCGTCTTCCTCGTGGGGTACACCGTTCGTGCGATGCCGCTGTTCGTCAACCCGGCGCGCACGTTCGACGAGTCGTACGCGCGCTGCGCCGACGCGCTCTCCCTCGTCCTGCGCGCGGCGTGGATCGCGATCGGCTGGATCGCCATCGAGACCGCGCTCGGGTGGTACCTCGCCACCCGCCGGCCGAAGCTCCCGGCCGAGAAGCTGAGGCCCGGCGAGCCTCCCTTCGCGCCGCCCGGACACCACTAGCGGTCCTCGCGGCGGGGCGCCGTGCTCGGGACGGTCCTCACGCGGCTCGCGTCCTGGCTCCACCGCCGGGACGTGACCGTCTGGTACGACCCCCGCTACCGGCTGCCGATCTCGGGCGTCGAGGCGGTGGTCGGGCTCGAGCCACGCCGCGCCGACTTCGCCGCCTGGTGGCTGCGCGAGGCGGGCGCGGTCTCCGAGCGGGCGCTGCGGCGCCCGCACCGGATCTCCTGGGAGAACCTCGCGCGGGTCCACTCGGCGGAGCTGCTCGAGTCGCTCGGCCGCCCCGAGGTGATCGCCTCGATCTTCGCGGTCGACCCGAGCGACGTGCCGGTCGACGAGGTGCTGACGACCGTCCGGCTCGCCTGCGGGGGCACCCTCGCCGGCGCGCGGGAGACGCTCCGCACGCGCGTCCCCGCGATCAACCTGCTCGGCGGCTTCCACCACGCCGCCCCTTCGACCGCCGGCGGGAACTGCCCGGTGAACGACGTCGCCGTCGCCATCGCGACGCTGCGCGCGGAGGGGTTCACCGGGCGCGTCGCCATCCTTGACCTCGACGCCCACCCGCCCGACGGGCTCGCCGCCTGCCTCGCGGCGGACCCCGGCGTCTGGATCGGGTCGCTCTCCGGCTCGGACTGGGGGCCGCTCGAGCGGGTCGACGAGACGGTGCTCCCGGAGGGGACGGCGGACGGGCCGTACCTCGACGCGCTCGCGGCGCTCCTCGCTCGCATGCCGCGCCCGCGCCTCGCCTTCGTCCTCGCGGGCGGCGACGTCCTCGCCGGCGACCGCTTCGGCCGCCTCGGCCTCACGATGGCCGGCGCGCGGGACCGCGATCTCCTCGTCGCGGCGGAGCTCGAGGCGGTCCCGGCGGTCTGGCTTCCGGGCGGCGGCTACCGCCGGGGCTCGTGGCGCGTGCTCGCGGGAACCGGCATGGCGGTCACGGCGGGGTCGCGGGACGAGATCCCGCCGTCCTACGATCCGATCGCCGCGCGCTTCGCCCGCCTGTCCGAGGAGCTCTCGCCGTCGTCGCTGACCGAGGAGGGCGAGCTGACGACGGAGGAGATCGAGGAGGAGCTCGGGATCCGGCCGCGGCGGCAGCGCGTGCTGCTCGGGTTCTACACGGCGGCGGGGATCGAGCACGCCTTCTACCGCTTCGGCATCTTCGACCACCTCGAGCGGCTCGGGTACCGCCAGCTCCGGGCGGCGTTCGACGCCCCGGGCGCCGGGGAGCGGGTGCGGATCCTCGGCCAGTCGGGCGGCGAGGAGCACCTGCTCGTCGAGGCGGTGCTCGAGCGGCGGCGCGTGGCGGGGGTCGAGGCCCTCTACGTCCACTGGCTCTCGCTCCGGAACCCGCGCGCCGTCTTCAGCGACCGGCGGCCGCGGCTCCCCGGGCAGGACGTGCCCGGCCTCGGCCTCTCGCGCGAGATCGGGACGATGCTCGCCCTCATGGCGGCGCGGCTCGGCCTCGGCGCGGTGGTGTTCCGCCCCGCCCACTTCCACACCGCGTTCGCGGCGCGCCACGCCTTCGAGTTCGTCGACCCCGCGCGCCAGGGACGGTTCGAGGCGCTCGTGCGGGACCTCGCCGGCGTGCCGCTCGTCGAGGCGACCGCCGCGGTCGCCGAGGGGCGCATCCGGATGAACGGGGAGCCCTACGCGTGGGAGGCGGACGAGATGGCCTACTGGCTGCGCGAGCCGCCCGTCGAGGCGGGCGAGACGGAGCTCGAGCGCGACCGCGTCGTCTTCACGGTGGAGGCCGCGCCGCTCACGGCTCCGCGAGGACGCGCTTGACCTCGCGCTCGAGCGCGGCGGCCTGCTCGCGGTTGTAGCCCAGGTGGACCGCACGGACGACGCCCGCGCGGTCGAGCACGACCGTCGTCGGGAGCCGCGTCACCTCGAGCCGCTCGGCCAGGGTGCCGCCGCCCTTCTCCCAGAGGACCTGCAGGCCGATGGGCGTCCGTGCGACATACTCCTCGACGGCGGCCCGGTCCTCGTCGAACGAGATGGCGTACACCTCGACGTTCGCCTCGCGGTACCCGGCGGCGAGCCGCTCGAGCTCCGGCATCTGGTCGCGGCACGGGTCGCACCAGGTCGCCCAGAAGTCGACCACGGTGACGCTCGCGCCGCTCCGCGGGAGCGTCACGTCGCGCCCGTCGAGCGTCTTCGCGCCGATCTCCACGCGCTTCCCGACGAGCGGGGAAGAGCTCCAGCTGGACCGGGGGCCGGCGCAGCCGAGCGCCGCGAAGGCGGCGAGCAGGGCGGCGAGGAGGGGGCGACGCATGGGAGCCGAACATCATAGTCCGAACGGGCCGTTTGCGGCGACGACCTGATTGAGATCAAGCAAGCCCGTGGAGGCCTGTGCGAAGGTCCGGGCGACCTGCGGGAGGGCTGAATGCGCATCCAGAAACTGCTCGCCGCCTCGCTCGCGCTCGCCACGGCAGTGGCGGCGCGGGCCGGCACGATAGACGTCGACTCGACGACGCTGCTCAACGTCGCGCGGCAGACCCGCGGCGGCGCACCGGGTCAGCCGTTCGACCTCGCGACCGTCGCGCCGGCGTTCGAGATCCTCTCCATCACCGCTCGCGACATCGCGAACCCCGTCGCGGACGACCTCACGTTCGTGCTCCGCACGTGGGCGGCCTACGACATCCAGGACCGTCGCTGGGACAACGGGACGGACTCGAGCCTGACGGGCGACCTCGTCACGGGCTACGCCCAGGGCCGCTTCATCGGCCGGCGCCTCACCCTCCGCCTCGGGCGGACGCAGGTCGCGACCGGCGCCGCGCGGATGGTCCACCTCGACGGCGGCGAGGCGGTGCTGCTCGTCCCCGGCGGCTTCCGGATCTCCGGGTACGCGGGCGCGCCCGTCTCCCAGCGGTTCGCGACCCGCTCGTCGATCGTGAGCTGGAACGCGGTCGGC
>JAHWYA010000085.1 GCA_020028115.1 Anaeromyxobacter sp. | reverse complement strand
GTGGCGAGCGTGGCGAGTTCCACACGTTCGCGTCCGCCGGCCCGATGTTCACGGCTCCGCTCCGCACCGCACCGGGCCCGGTCGTGGAGCGCGACGGGTTCGTGTTCGCCGATCTCCTGCCGGGCTGATGCGCCAGGCTGCCGCGCCCCGCCCGGGAATCGGCGGGTTTGCGCGCAAGTTATCCGGGGCGTGAACGGCCCTTCGCGGTGCGAAGCGGCGCGCGCAGGGACCGGGCGCACGCTTTTCGCGCAACGGGCGAAAAGGCCCATCGGGCGGGGCGCACACGCCGGCGCGCGGTGCGGCACGCGCGCTGCAACCAGGGGCGCACCACCGGGACGCGGATCGCCTCGCGACCGTGAGCCCGGCGGAGTACAGGACCAACGGAGGGCAGCAGCAGCACGCGGGACCGCGCGCGTACGCCGGTTCTCCAGCAGCGCTCGAGCAGCAGATCGACGCGACGCCGGATCCCGCGGCTGCCCTTTTTTCGGGACGGGAAGGAGCCTCCGGTGCTGATGATCACGAGGATCACGCCGCGCCAGGTCGTGGCGCGGATGACGAAGGGCGAGCCGGTGCAGTTCGTGGACGCGCGCGGCGAGCCGAGCTGGGCCGAGGCGGCGGAGCAGGTGTCCGGCGCGGTCCGGGTCCGGCTGCCCACGCTGACGCGCGACGCGACGAAGGTCTCGCGGAGCTGCCCGATCGTGGTCTACGGGGCGGACGACGCCGAGGCCGACGCCCCCCGCGTCGCCGAGCAGCTACGGATCCTCGGGTTCACGCCCGTCCGCATCCTGTCCGGCGGCTTCGCGGCCTGGCGCGCCGAGCACCGGCCAGTGCAGCGCAAGGAAGCGTCGGCCTAGCGCGCCGGCGCGTCCCGATCAGCTCCGGCCCGCGTGCTCCACGACCGCGGCGACCGTCTCGACGTCCGCCGGCTTCGTGAGGTGGACGTCGAAGCCTGCGGCCCTCGCCCGCTCGCGGTCCTCCGCCTGCCCGTACCCCGTGAGCGCGACGAGGGTCACCTCCTCGCCGAGCAGCTCGCGCACGCGCCGGCAGACCTCGTAGCCGTCGAACCCCGGCAGGCCGATGTCGACGATCGCCACCTCCGGACGCGCCTCCTCGGCCGCCCGCACGCCGCTCGGCCCGTCCTCCGCGGCGACGACCTCGTGGCCGAACGACTCGAGGAGCATGACGAGCGTGTCGCGGTTGTCGGCGTTGTCCTCGACGACGAGGACGTGGCGCCGGGCAGGCGCGTCGCTCGCGGCGGCGTCCTCGGGAGCGCGCTCCTCGGCGGGCGCGCGCGCCGCGAGCGGGAGCCGCACCTCGAGCTCCGTGCCCGTGCCGGGCCCCTCGCTGCGGGCGCGGACCGATCCGCCGTGGAGGCCCACGAGGCCGCGGACGAGCGCGAGGCCGAGGCCGAGGCCGCCGTCGCTCCGGTCGAGCGTGGCGGTCACCTGGGCGAACGGCTCGAAGATGCGGTCGAGGAGCTCGGGGGAGACGCCGACGCCCGTGTCCGTAACCCGCAGCACCGCCGCGTCGCCGTCGCGCGCGACGGCGACGGCCACCTTCCCGCCCTCCGGCGTGTACTTCACCGCGTTCGAGAGCAGGTTGCCGATCACCTGCTCGAGCCGGACCGCGTCGCCGTCCACCGCCACGGGCTCGGGGGGGAGCCGCAGCTCGAGCTGGAGCCCCGCCGCCTCGACGCGCGCCGCCATGGCCTCGGCGGAGCGCTCCGCGGCGCCACGCAGGTCGACGACCGCGCGGTGGAGCGCGATCTTCCCGGACGCGACGCGGGAGACCTCGAGGAGGTCGTCCACGAGCCGCACGAGCTTGCGGGTCTGCCGCGCGATGATCGACGCCGGACGCTCCGGCTGCGCGGGCGCGCGGAGGAGGAGCTCGGTCGCGGTGTGGATCGCGGCGATCGGGTTCCGAAGCTCGTGGCCGAGCATCGCGAGGAAGTGGTCGCGCGTCTGGACGGACTCGGCGAGCTGCGCGAGCAGATCGCGCATCCGGTACTGGCGCTGACGCACCCGGAGCGCCGCCGCCACGGCCGTGACGAGCGTCACGACGCGCACGGGCCGGTCGAGGAGGACCACGTTGCCGTGCGTGGCGAGGGTCTCGAGCGCGGGGCTCCGCGCGTTCGCGGCCGCCCCGGCGGCGGTGAACACGAGGACGGGCAGGTCGGACCAGGGCTCCTGGCGGGCGAGCCAGTCGCGGAGCGGCGCGCCGCCGCCGCGCAGGAAGACCTCCTCCGCGACGAGCGCGGCCGCCGCGCCCTCGTCGAGGAGGCGGCAGAGGTCGCGCACGCTGGCCGCGACGACTGCGGCGAACCCGGCGCGGCGTAGCATCTCGCGGGTGACGGGGCCGTCGTTCGCCGACGGCGCGAGCACGACGACGCGCTCGGCGAGAGGCGGCGCGGACGGCACGCCTACTCCCTCCCGAGGAGCCCGCCGGCGTCGCTCCGCGCACCGACGTACTCCGGGACGCCGGTGAGGACGCCGCGGAACGCCGAGAGCACCGGGCCCACGCTGACCCCGTCCTCGCCCAGGCGCAGCTCGCGGATCGTGCCCTCGTGCGGGCCGGGCCGGTTCTTGACCGCCGAGATCGCCTTCCGGACCTGCCCCCCGGCCTCGAAGTACCGGAAGAGCAGGACCGCGTCCGCGAGGTAGCTCACGTCGAGCGGCACGGTCAGCTCCCCGCCCACGAGCCCGTGCTGCGTCACGGTCACGAGCGACAGCACCCCGCGGTGCGCCAGGAAGGAGAGGAGCTCGTGGAGCCGCAGGATGACGAACTGCTCCTGTGGCATGGCGGCGAGGAAGCCGTTCAGGCTGTCGATGACCACCACCCGGGCGCCGTCCTCCTCGACGCCGCGGCGAACGAGCTGGATGAACTCGCCGGGCGAGAGCTCGGCGGGATCCACCTGCTGCACCCGGAGGGTTCCGCGCGCGAGGTGCGGCTCGAGGGGCATCCCGAGCCCCGCGGAGCGCGCGCGGAGAATCGCCGCGCCCTCGTCGAACGCGTAGATCGCGGCCCGCTCGCCGCGCTCGGCGGCGGCGACGGCGAACTGCACCGCCACGGACGACTTCCCGCTCCCGGACGGCCCGACGAGCACGAGGCTCGTGCCGCGCCGCGGGCCGCCGCCGAGGAGCGCGTCCAGGGAGCTCACCCCGCTCGGAACGGGCTCTCCGGTCTGCTCCCGCTGGTGCTCGGCCGCGACGAGCCTCGGGAACAGGGCGACGCCGCCCGTCCGGATGACGAAGTCGTGGTACCCGCCGCGATAGCGCAGCCCGCGGATCTTCGCGACGCGCAGCCGGCGCCGCTCCGCGCCGTACTCCGGGGCGAGCTGCTCGACGGTGACGACGCCGTGCACGAGCGAATGGAGGAGGGTGTCGGGAGCGCCCGGCGCCGGGTCGTCGATGAGGAGGATGGTGCAGTTCCACTCCGCGAGCCGCCGCTTCATCGCGAGGATCTGCCGGCGGTAGCGGAGCGCGCCCTGCGCGAGGAGCCGCACCTCGGAGCAGGAGTCGAGGACGATTCGCGAGGGGCGGAGCCGGTCCACCTCCGCGAGGATCCCTCGCATCCGCTCGCCGAACTCGATCTCCGAGGGCGGGAAGACGGTCGTCTCCACCTCCTCGATCGACGGGTCGCTCGAGACCTCGAGGATCGAGAGCCCCTCGAACGACCAGCCGTGGGACGCCGCGATCGAGTCGAGCTCCTCGCGCGTCTCGGACAGGCTGATGTAGAGCGCTCGCTCCCCGGCGCGGACGCCCTCGAGCAGGAACTGGAGCGCGAGCGTCGTCTTCCCCGCCCCCGGGTCGCCCTGGAGCAGATACATCCGTCGGGCCGGTAGCCCGCCGCTCAGGATGGTGTCGAGGCCGGGTACTCCCGTTGGAAGGCTCGGCGAGTTCTGGGCTGGGGCCACCATGTGCCTTTGGGGGAGACGGTAGCGTGCGCCCAGCCGACCCGTCCCCAACCCTGACGGGCCGTCCCCCGCGTGTTCACTGTCCGCGACCCTCCGCGCACCGCCCATCGCTCCGCGCGCACGGAAGGTACGTGGTGCTGCCACCTCCACCGCGCGGCGCGTGCGATGACGTAGGCGTCGCCCGGCGCGAGGATCACCTCCTGCCGCTCGCGCCCGCGCCGCCGTCGCGCAGCAGGAGCGGCGCGGGCGCGCCGAGCGAGCGGCTGCTGCACCTCGCACCGGCAACCATGCCCCCGCAGGGCCGCCACGTTGCCCCCGTCGATCGGGCAGGGTATACCTCCGCCGGCCGTATCGATCCCGTACCGCGCCTCGACGCAGCACCCGCCGGACTTCCCGGCGCGCGCGGTTCCCCAGAAAGTGCATCCGGCCCACAGAGACGCGCGGTGCGCCGCGGCCCACGGCCGCCCGCCAGCGCGAGGAGCACCGCCCGTTTGAGCACGCCTTCGAGCACGCCGTCGTTCGCAGACCTGAAGCTTTCCAAGGAAGCCCTCTCCGCCCTCTCCCGCGCCGGGTTCGAGCACCCGACCCCGATCCAGGCCCAGGCGATCCCGCCGGGCCTCGCCGGCCGCGACGTCGTCGGCACCGCCGCCACCGGCACCGGCAAGACCGCCGCGTTCCTCCTCCCGATCGTCGACCGGCTCGCCGGGAAGCCGGGGACGCGCGCGCTCGTCCTCGCGCCGACCCGGGAGCTCGCCCTGCAGATCGGCGAGGAGCTCGCGCGCTTCGGCGGCACGCGCCACGTCCGCGGCGCCGTCGTCATCGGCGGCGTCGGGATGGGCGCCCAGACCGAGGCGCTCCGGCGCCGGCCCGAGGTCGTCGTCGCGACGCCCGGCCGGCTCGTCGATCACCTGCAGCAGGGCACGGCGAAGCTCGACGGGATCGAGATCCTCGTCCTCGACGAGGCCGACCGGATGCTCGACATGGGCTTCAAGCCCCAGCTCGACCGGATCCTCCAGCGCGTTCCGAAGAAGCGCCAGACGCTGCTCTTCTCCGCGACGATGGGCGGCGAGGTCGCCGACTTCGCGCGCGCGCACCTCGTGGACCCGGTGCGGGTCGAGGTCGCGCGCAGCGGGACCACCGCCGCGCGGGCCGAGCAGCAGGTCTTCCTGGCCGAGCAGCACGAGAAGCTCGCCCTCCTCCTCTCGCTCCTCGAGCGGGACGACGCGACGACGCTCGTCTTCACGCGGACGAAGCGCCGCGCGGACCGGGTCTGGAAGGGGATCGGCCGCGCCGGCCACAAGGTCGCGCGGATCCACGCCGACCGCTCCCAGGGGCAGCGCCGGATGGCGCTCGACGGGTTCAAGGACGGGACCTACCGCGTGCTCGTCGCGACCGACATCGCCGCGCGCGGCATCGACGTGGCCGAGATCGGGCACGTCGTGAACTTCGATCTCCCGCACGTCCCCGAGGACTACGTCCACCGCGTCGGCCGCACGGCGCGGGCCGCCGCGAGCGGCCGCGCCTCGGCGTTCGCCTCGCCCGAGGAGCGCGATCTCCTCGTCGCGATCGAGCGCCTCGTGCGCTCGTCGATCCCGCGGGCGGACGTGCCGCGCGAGGAGGGGACGTTCCAGGCGGAGGTGGCGCGCAGCGGCGAGGGGATGCCGTCATCTCATCGGGGGGGCTCTCGGCCCTCCGAGAGGCGGAGGGCCTCGCGCCCCCCCGCGCCCCCCGCTCGCTCCGGGGGAGCCTCATCCGGCTCCCCCTCCGCTCGCCGAAGCGCGACCGCTGGCGCTCCCCCCGCCGCCGACATGGGCGGGTCGTCGCGACCGCGTCTCGTCGGCAGCTGGGGCGGGAAGAAGCGGCGGTAACCGGGGGCTGCCCCGCGCGCCGTGACACGCGCGTGACCGGGGGGATGCACGATCCCCCCGTGTCCTCGACCACCCTCGCCCCGGAGAAGCCGCTCCTCCGCGGCGTCTCGCACGAGATCGCGGCCGGCGTGGCGCTCGCCGCGTGGGTCGCGCTCGCCTTGCTCGCGCCGTCCGGGAAGGCGCGCCTCGCCGCGAACGTCTACGGCGCGTCCCTGCTCACGCTGTTCCTCGTGTCGGCGCTCTACCACCGGCTGCCGTGGCCGCCGCGTGCCCGGCTGTTCATGCGGCGGCTCGACCACTCGGCGATCTTCATCCTCATCGCCGGCACCTACACCCCGTTCTGCCTGCTCCTGCCTCCCGCCGTCGGCGAGCGGCTCCTCGCGATCGCCTGGGGCGGCGCCGCGGCCGGCGTGATCCAGGCGATCCTCTGGGTGCGCGCACCGAGGCCGCTCGTCGTGGCGCTGTACGTGCTCCTCGGCTGGGTCATCGTCCCCGTGCTCCCGTCGCTGCGCGGCGCCCTCGGCACCGGCGCGGTGGCGCTCCTCGCGGGTGGCGGCATCGCGTACACGGTCGGAGCGGTCGTGTACGCCACTCGCCGTCCCGACCCGTTCCCGCGTGTGTTCGGGTACCACGAGGTGTTCCACGCGCTCGTGATCGCCGCAGCGGCCTGTCACTTCGCGGTCGCCGCCACGGCGATCGGCGCGCTGTAGCGCGCTCCGGCGGGGCGTTCCGCGCGGGGACCTCGGGCGGCGCGCTGACGCGCGTCACGGGGACGCACGGCGACGTGTCCCGCGCCTCCGCGGAGGCGCGGCGGTTAACCTGCCGTACGAGGAGGCCGTCTCTCATGGTGCCGTCGCGGATCGAGGACGCGCGCGCGTACTTCCTGAACGCGAAGCGGATCGCGGTCGTGGGCGTATCCCGCGACCCGAAGGACTTCAGCCGGTACGTCCTGCGCGAGCTCGTCCGCCGCGGGCGCGACGTCGTGCCGGTGAACCCGCTGCTCGCGGACGCGGAGGGCTTCGCGGCGTTCGCGCGGGTCCAGGACGCCGTGCCGCCTCCCGACGCCGCCCTGCTCCTCGTGCCGCCCGCGCAGGCCGAGGCAGCGGTGCGCGACTGCCTCGTCGCGCGCGTGAGGCGGATCTGGTTCCACCGCGGCGCGGGCCCGGGCACGGCGA
>JAHWYA010000564.1 GCA_020028115.1 Anaeromyxobacter sp. | reverse complement strand
GGGCGCGCGCGCCGCGCTCCCGAAGGCCGCGCGCCTCTGACGGCAGCGCGGCGTCGAGGCGCGTTCCACCCACCGTGAACGGTTCGTCTCAGGCGCCCGTGCAGGCGTGCGGAGCCCCCGCGCGCGCCTGCCCGCCCGCCCGGCTCTCTGGTCGGGGCACTACCAGGTACGCAGAGGTCGCACCATCGCTTTAGGCGGAGCCCGTATGCACGGGCCGGGGGGCGACGACCATGAGACAGGGCAGCGACGTGGCGACCTTCGACTCGAAGAGCGGCCTTCCGGGTTCCGCCGAGCGCAGAGTCATCATCGCCTCCTCCATCGGCACGGTCTTCGAGTGGTACGACTTCTACCTGTACGCGATCCTGGCGCCGTTCTTCGCCGGCCTCTTCTTCCCGCCCGGCAACCAGACCGCCGCGCTCCTCGGCGCGTTCGGCGCCTACGCGGCGGGCTTCCTCGTCCGGCCCTTCGGCGCGATCATCTTCGGGCGCATCGGCGACCTCGTCGGCCGCAAGTACACGTTCCTCGTCACCATCGTCGTGATGGGCTCGGCGACGGTGCTCGTCGGCGTCATGCCGACGTACAAGACGATCGGGTTCGCGGCGCCGCTCATCCTCGTCGCCCTCCGGCTCGCGCAGGGCCTCGCGCTCGGCGGCGAGTACGGCGGCGCCGCCACGTACGTCGCCGAGCACGCCCCCGACCCGCGGCGCGGCTACGCGACCGCCTGGATCCAGACGACGGCGACGGTCGGCATGCTCTTCGCGCTCGTCGTCATCGGCGTGACGCGCCTGAGCATGGACGCCGCGACCTTCGCGAGCTGGGGCTGGCGCATCGCCTTCTGGGTCTCGATCCCGCTGCTGCTCATCTCGATCTACATCCGGCTGAAGCTGCAGGAGTCGCCGATCTTCGCGCGGATGAAGGCGCAGGGGAAGCGGTCGAAGCAGCCGCTCACCGACAGCTTCCTGCGGTTCCCGAACAACAAGTACGTCGCCCTCGCCCTCTTCGGCGCCACCGCCGGCCAGGGCGTCGTCTGGTACACGGGGCAGTTCTACGCGCTGTTCTTCATCCTGATCTACCTGAAGCTCGACTTCATCCCGACGTACGCGCTCATCGGCCTCTCGCTCATCATCGGGACGCCGTTCTTCCTCCTCTTCGGGTGGCTCTCCGACAAGATCGGCCGCAAGAAGATCATCCTCGCCGGCTGCCTCATCGCCGCGCTCACCTACTTCCCGCTCTTCCGCGCCCTGACGCACTACATCAACCCGGCGCTGGAGAGCTACCAGCAGCGGACGCCGATCACGGTCGCCGCGAGCGACTGCAACTTCCACATCTTCATCGGGCCGTGGTCGCGCCAGACCGAGTGCGACAAGGTGAAGGACTTCCTCGGCAAGTCCGGCCTGTCGTTCGCGTCGATGCCCTCGATCCCCGGGCAGGCGCCGGTGATCACCCAGATCGGCACGACCGAGATCCGCGGGTGGAACGAGGCGCAGTTCAAGTCCGCGCTCGCGGCGACCGGCTATCCGACGAAGGCGGACCCGGCCCAGGTGAACTGGGTGATGGCGGAGCTGATCCTGATCCTGCTCGTCATCTACGTGACGATGGTCTACGGGCCGATCGCGGCGTTCCTCGTGGAGCTCTTCCCCGCGCGCATCCGCTACACGTCGATGTCGCTCCCGTACCACATCGGGAACGGCTGGTTCGGCGGCATGCTCCCGCTCCTCGCGACGGCGATCGTCGCGAAGCAGGGCAACATCTACTCCGGCCTCTGGTATCCCATCATCGTCGCGCTCGTCACGTTCGGCATCGGCGCGCTGTTCCTCCACGAGACGCGCCACGTGAAGATCCACGAGGAGCTCGCCGACGAGCCGGTGACGCCGGGCCCCGCGCCCGGCACGCCGCACCCGGCCAAGACGTGAGGGCGGGGGGACGCTCGCTCCGCAGCGCCTCGCGGCCTGCGGAGCTCGCGCCCCCTTCGTCGTTCAGCCGCGCGGGACGAGCTTCACCGCCGGCGCCTTCACGAGCGCCGCGACGGCCCGGCCCGGCGCGAGCCGGAGCGCGTCGGCGCTCGCGCGCGTGACGAGCGCCACGAGCCGCACGCCGCAGTCGACGGAGACGCGCACGAGCGGCCCCTCGTCGGCGCGGGCCGCGACCACGCCGGCGAGGAGGTTCCGCGCCGAGGTCGGGGCGCCGGGCGCCTCCTCGAGCACGATCTCCTCCGCGCGGACGCAGGCGAACGCCTCGCGGCCGAGGGCGCCGGGATCGACGGCGACGAGCGCGACCTTCCCCGCCCGGACGGTGGCGAGCCCGTCGGCCCTCGACTCGACCGTCACCGCGAGGACGTTCTCGGTCCCGACGACGCGGGCGACGGCGGCGTCGGCGGGCGCGCCGAACACCTCCTGCACCGGGCCGAGCTGGCGGACCTCGCCGTCGATCATGACGGCGATCCGGTCGCCGAGGGCGAGCGCCTCGAGCCGGTCGTGGGTCACGACCACCGCCGGCACGCCGGAGGCCTCGATGGACCGCCGGAGCTCGCCGCGGAGCTCCTCGCGGGACGGGGCGTCGAGCGCCGAGAGCGGCTCGTCGAGCAGCAGGAGGC
>JAHWYA010000084.1 GCA_020028115.1 Anaeromyxobacter sp. | reverse complement strand
CGAGATCCCGACGATCAGGAAGGTGAGCCCGAACCGAAGGGTGCTGGCGCGCGCCTCGGCGGAGGGCGCGGTGCGCCCCGGCCCGGGCGCGGTCTCCTCGTTCGACATGTGCGGATCCCTCGGATGACCGCGGCGAGCTTCGCTCGGGAAGTTCGCGCGAAGTGACGAGAAGGGTAGCGGCGCGCTCCGCTGCGAGTCAACCTTCGGGAGAGGAATCGAGCGCGGCGCGGCAGGCGATATCGCCGCGCGCCGCGCGACATGCGGCACCGAGGTGGGTGCGGGTGCTCGCGTGGGCGCGACTCCCCGCCGTGGCCTGCGCGCCGCCCCGGCGGTGCGCACCCGGCGCCGGTGTCACCGTGCGGCAAGGCGCCATGTGCGCACGAATTCACGCGTGGCCCAGCGGTTTCGCGCGGCACCGTCAACTGTCCGTGATAGGCTCCCGCCGCTCGCCCGTCGTGAATCCGCCGTCCACATTCACCACGAGGCGCACGCAAGGAGGAACACCGTGACGAGAATCCACACCATCGCGCGCGCCGCGACGGCCGCGCTGCTCGCCGCCGCGCTCGGGCTGCCTGCCGCCGCGCACGCCATCGACGTCAAGTTCCGCAGCTTCAGCGGCTCCGCCTCGATGGGGCCAGAGGCCGACGCGTTCGCGGCCAAGCTGCTCGAGGCCAGCCGGACCATCATCGGCCCGGGCGGCGAGATCAACTTCTCGAAGATCACGCCGCTGCCGGCCATCCCCGCGAAGTTCGGCGACATCGTGACGGCGGTCGGCGCCGGCGCCGCGAACGGCGGGTTCGACGCCGCCTACAACTCCGGCAGCGAGCTCAACAAGGCGTGGGGCTTCATCTACAACTCGGGCGTGCCGTTCGGCCCGAACTTCGACGAGCACCTCGGCTTCCTCTACGGGAAGTCGGTCGACGGCGGGCTGATGACGGGCCTGCAGCTCATCCAGTCGATCCTCGACCTGAACTCGAGGAACGTCGTGGTGGTCCCGATCGTCGGCAGCTCGGAGCAGCTCTCCGGGTACTTCTTCAAGCCGGTCGGCGACGCGCCCGGCGTCCGCGGCATCGGGCTCGAGGGCTTCTGCCAGGAGGCCTGGAAGCTCCGCTACCTGCCGCCCGGCGAGAACGTCCTCGGCGGCGCCTGCGACGAGCTCGTCGCGCGCGGCGTGATCCCCGCGAAGAAGATCTCCTTCATCGCCGCCATCCCGGGCGGCGGCTCGCTCGTCAACGCCGTGAAGATCGGCCAGCTCCAGGGCTTCGAGTTCGCGACGCCGATCGACGACATCTCGCAGCTCTTCAACACGGCCGACAACCCGGGCACCGTGGGCGTGCGGTACGTCCACCTCCCGGGCTGGCAGCAGCAGTTCCTCATCACCTGGATGATCATCAACAAGCAGGTGTGGAGCTCGATGACGGCCGCGCAGCAGGCGCTGCTCCAGACCGTCGCCCGCGACCACGTGATCTCCTCGTACGGCGAGAACATGCGGAAGCAGGGCGCCGCGCTGAAGACGATCCTGGCGGCGAACAAGGCCGACGCGAACCCCGACAACGACCTGGTGCTCGTCGAGTGGTCGAAGAAGGACCAGGCGCGCCTCCGCGCCGCGACGATCGCGTTCCTCAACGCCCGGGCCGCCGACACGAGCCTCGGCGCGGACCGGGCCGACTTCGTGCGGGTCCTCGAGGCGTACCGGAGCTACGTCCGCTCGAACGACGTCTACTGGGACGACCGCGGCGTGAACGTGAACGCCCGGTTCGACGACTGGGCGAACGACCTCGGCTACGGCTGGGAGGACGGGAAGATCAAGAAGTAGCCGGCGCTCCCGGCGCCTCGGTGCTCAGTGCGTGTCTCCGGGGTCGCGCCCCCGCCCGCGGGTCCGTTCGGTCCGCCGGCGGGGGCGCTGCTGCGCGGACATGGACGCGCCGGTCTTCGTCGTCCCGCTCCCCGCGGTCAGGACCGAGCCGGTCAGCTCGACCCCGCGGTGGCCGGCGCCGCGCTCGCGCTGGAGGCGGAGCTGGTTGTGCACGTCCTCCACCCCGAAGACGTCGTCGGCGACGTCCTCGAGCGTGCGCTTGTCGTCCCGGCTCCCGACGGTGCCGGTGAGCGTCACCTCGCCGGTCTCGACGGCGACCTCGACCTCGCGGGCGTCGATGCCGCTCCGCGCGATCCGCTCGCACACCTCGTCCCGGATCCGGTCGTCGGGCCGCCGGTAGCCCTTGGGACCGAGGGGGCGCCGGCGCGCGAACGGGTCGCGCTCTCCGTGGCGCGTGCCGAGACCGGGGTCGACCCAGCCGACGCCGTCGCCGGGACGCGCCTCGCCGCCGTGCTGGCGGGGTCCCGTCCAGCCTTCCCGCTCCTCGCCCTTGCGTCCCATCGCTCGCTCCCCCGGGCGCGCGCCGCGGGGCGCGCACCCAGGGAAAGGTGCGCACCCGCCATCCTCAGGCGGAGCCCGCGAGCCGGGCGCGCGCGGGGCGCCGCGCCTCCGGTGAGCCCGACGGAGCCGGTCAGCCGGCGAGCCGGATCCCCTCGTCGAGCCGCCGGAGCGTCTCGTCCTTCCCGAGGATCTGGACGACGTCGTACATGCCGGGGGACGCCGTGCCGCCGGTCAGCGCGACCCGGACCGGCTGCGCGATCTTGCCGAGGCCGAGGCCGCGCTTCTCCGCCTCCGCCTGGAACAGCTTCTCGAGCGGCTCGGTGTCCATCGCCGGCAGCGCCGCGATCCCGGCGCGGATCGCCTCGAGGACGGGGCGCGTGTCCTTCGTGAAGAACTTCTCCCGCGCCTTCGCGTCGAACGTCACCGGCGCGAAGAAGTACCGGAACTGCTGCACGTACTCGCCGAACGTCTTCGCCCGCTCGCGCGCGACCCGCACGACGTGCCGCAGCTTCGGACCGTCCTCCACCGCGAGCCCCGCCGCGCGGAAGTACGGCAGCGCCTTCGCCGCGAGCGCCTCCTCGGGGACCTTCTTCAGCCACTCGTGGTTCACCCACGCCATCTTCTCGGGGTTGAACACGCCCGCGGTGGCGCCGACGTCCTTCAGGTCGAACAGGCGGACGAGCTCCTCCAGCGAGAAGATCTCCTGGTCGCCGTGCGACCAGCCGAGCCGGACGAGGTAGTTCACCACCGCCTCCGGCAGGAACCCCATGTCGCGGTAGGCGGTGACGCTCGTCGCGCCGTGGCGTTTCGAGAGCCGGGTCTTGTCCGCGCCGAGGATCATCGGGAAGTGCGCGAACGACGGCACGGGGTACCCGAGGGCGCGGTACATCAGGATCTGCCGGGCGGTGTTGTTGACGTGGTCGTCGCCGCGCCCGACGAGGTTCACCTTCATGGTGATGTCGTCCACCACCGCGCCGAAGTTGTAGAGCGGCACGCGGTCGGAGCGGAGGATCACCTCGTCCTGCAGCGTGTCGTGCGGCGTCGAGATCGGCCCCTTCACGAGGTCGTCCCAGCCCGTGGCGCCGTGCTCGGGCACGCGGAACCGGATGACGTGCGGCCTCGACCGGTCGTAGGGCTTCTCGCGGCAGGTGCCCGGGTAGCGGTACTGCCGCTTCTCCGCCTCGGCGTGCTTCCGGCCGGCCTCCAGCTCCTCGCGCGTGCAGTAGCAGGCGAAGGCCTTGCCCTCCGCGATCAGCTTCTCGGCGTACGCCTCGTAGAGGTCGAGCCGCTCCATCTGGAAGTACGGGGCGTGCGGGCCGCCGACGTCGGGCCCCTCGTCCCAGTCGAGCCCGAGCCAGCGCAGCCCGTCGAAGATGGCGGCCTCCGCCTCCTTGGTCGAGCGGCCCTGGTCTGTGTCCTCGATGCGCAGGATGAACGTGCCGCCGTGGCGCCGCGCCCAGAGCCAGTTGAAGAGGGCCGTGCGCGCGCCGCCGATGTGCAGGTATCCGGTGGGGGAGGGGGCGAAACGTACGCGAGGCTTGTCCATGGCGGGCGGAACCTACCATAGCTAGACTCGCCCGAATGCGCCGCGCGCTCGCCCTCTACCTCCTCGCCGCCGCGGCGCCCGCGGCCGCCGCGACCTTCCTCGCGACGAGCGTCGAGGAGGCGGCGCGCTCCTCCGAGGTGGTGGCCCGAGCGCGCGTCGTCTCCGCGACCGCGCGGCTCACCCGCGACGGGCGGCGCGTCGTCACCGACGTCGAGCTCGCGGTGCTCGACGCGTGGAAGGGCGCGCCGGAGCCCACCGTCCGGCTCGTCGTCCCGGGCGGCAGCACCGGCCGGATCGCGATGTGGGTGGACGCCGCGCCGACCTTCGAGCCGGGCGAGGAGGTCGTGGTCTTCCTCTCTCGCGAGGGGGCGGGGTGGCGGGTGAAGGGGCTCGCGCAGGGGAAGTTCCGCGTCGACGGGCTCGACGCGCGGCCCGCGCTCGCGGAGGCCGCCGTCCTCCCGCGGGCGCTCGCGGCGGGCGAGCGCGCGATCGGGACGATGCCGGTCGCCGAGCTCGAGCGGCGCGTGAGGGCGGCGAGGTGAGGAGCGCGCTCGCCGCGCTCGCGGCGGCGGCGCTCGCCGCCGCGACCCCGGCGCGCGCCTTCGTCCGCACGACGGCCGAGCGCACTGGGAAGCCGCTCGCCTGGCGCTTCCCGGTCGTCCCCTGGCACGTGAACCGCGACTGGCCGGCGACGTCGCCCTCCTGCCGGCCGACCCCCGCGGGCGATCCCACGCTCGACGCCCTGCGCGCGAGCTTCGCGCAGTGGGAGCAGCCCTGCGCGAACCTCGAGCTGCCGTACGCCGGCGAGGTGCCGGAGCTGCACACGGGCGACGGCGGCTCGTACGAGAACGTCGTCGTGTTCCGGCGTGGGTGGTGCTCGCAGCACGACCAGGCGAAGCTCGACCCGTGCATGAGCGATCCCGACGTCGACTGCGGCGGGATCTACGGGTGCTTCGAGGACTCGACCGACTGCATCGGCCAGACGTCCTGCCCGCTCGACTGGGGCATCGTGGCGCTCACGAGCGTCCTGTACGACCCGTCCTCGGGCCGGATCCTCGACGCCGACATCGAGCTGAACGGCTGGGACGGCGTCGCCGGCAACATCGGCAGCCCGCCGCAGCACGGCTGGTACTTCACCTGCTACCCCGGCGCCGGGACGGCGCAGCCGCAGGCGACGTGCAACCGCTACGGGGAGCCCACCGCCGGCCAGCCGGACTGCGCCTCGATGGATCTCCAGAACACGGTCACGCACGAGGTCGGCCACTTCGTCGGGCTCCGGCACCCGTGCACGACCGATCGGAACCGCGAGCCCGACCTGCCGTCCTGCGGGGCCGGCGTGCCCGCGGGCGCAGTCCCCTTCGCGGATCGGACGATGAGCCCGACCACCGACGTTCTGGAGACGAAGAAGCGCCACCTCTCCCCGGACGACCTCGCCGGCCTGTGCGCGATCTACCCGGAGCCGGGCGGCTGCGGCTGCGGCGGCGGGCAGGGCGCGGGGGCAGTGTCGCTCCTCGCCGTCCTGCTCGCGCTCCGGCCGCGTCGGCGGCGCTAGGACACGATCAGCCCGGCGTACCCGACGACCTGCCGCGTGTCGCCGGTCACGTCGCCCGAGCTCCCGTAGCGGACGAGCTCCGCGCGCGTGGCGCCGAGCTCCCGCGCCGCGAAGAGCATGACCGTCGCCGGGACGACGCCGCACATCGTGATCCCCTCCCGGCGCACCGTCCGGTGGAGCCCCTCGGGATCGAGCGCGAGGATCCGCTCGATGGCGAGCTCGTCGAGGGCGCGGGCCTCGGCGGCCGGGACGTAGTGGCTCATGTCCGACGACGCGACGACGAGCGCGCCGTGCGCGCGCGCCGCGGCGGCGACCGTCCGGCCGACGTCCGCGCACGCCTCGACGTCGAGCGGCCCGAGGCAGAGCGCGGCGATCCGGACGTCGGGCCGGGACACCGCGAGGAACGGGAGCTGGACCTCGAGCGAGTGCTCGCGCAGGTGCGCGGCGCGGTCGAGCTCCACGAGCCCGCAGGCGGCGAGCGCCTCGGTGAGCGGCGCGGACACCGGGATCGTCCCGAGCGGCGTGCGCCACCCTCCGCCGGGCGGCCAGAGCGCGGCGGGCCGGCCGAGGCCCGTGTGGTTCGGTCCGAGGACGATGACCTGCGCGGGGACGGCGACGCGGCCGTAGACCGCGCCCGCGATGGCGCCCGAGTAGACGTAGCCCGCGTGCGGCGCGACCACCCCGAGCGCGGCGATCCGCTCGGCCGGCGCGGTGAGGAACGCGCCCACCTCCCGCGCCAGGGCGCGGGGCTCGCCCTCGTAGAAACGTCCCGCGACCGCAGGCTGCCGGTCCATCGTGCGGTGGAGTATAACGTTCGCACGCATGGGAGATCGGAAGTCGGTCCTCGTCGTCGACGACTCGCAGGCGATCCTCGACGTGCTCGAGGGCGCCTTCGAGGAGGCGGGCTACGCGGTCGCCACCGCCGGGGACGGCGAGGAGGTCTTCCGCAAGATGGCGGCCGCGAACCCGGGCGCCCTCCTCCTCGACCTCTACATGCCGAAGCTCAACGGCGCGGACGTCTGCCGCCTCGTGAAGGCGCACCCGCACTGGAAGAAGACGTTCCTCGTCCTCATGTCCTCGCGGATCAGCGACCGCGAGGTCGACATGTACCGCCGGCTGGGCGCCGACGAGATCCTGAAGAAGCCGTTCGATCCGGCCCACGCCGTCGCGCTCGTCGAGAAGGCGCTCGGCGGGACGGAAGACTGAGGGACGAGGCGGCGCCGTCCACCGCGGGCTGAGATGCGCCGCGCGAAGTCCGGGACGCGCCTCAGCGCTTGATCACGAAGAAGGGCAGCGCCGATGCGGTCTGTCCGCAGCCCGACTTCTGGAGCGGCCCGCCGCCGCTCGGGTTCCAGACCTGGACGTAGTAGGTCGTGGCGTTCGATGGCTCGACGTAGGCGGCCTCGGTGTCGACCGCGAGGTCGATCCGGGTCGCGTCGACGACGGTGACCGTCCCCGGGACCTCCTGGAACACAATGGTCGTGCTGCACGAGGAAGGATCCGTGAAGC
>JAHWYA010000563.1 GCA_020028115.1 Anaeromyxobacter sp. | reverse complement strand
GGCTCCGGCGGCGCGGGCGGGGGCTCCTGCGAGGCGGCGCGCTCGCCGGCGCGGAGCCGCTTCGCCGCCTCGGCGAGCTTCTCCATCGCCGTCGGGTCCGGCGCCTGCGGCTCGCCCCGCGCGGCGCCCTGCACCATCTCCTGCAGCCGATCGCCGGCGGCGAGGAGGTGGTCGATCGCGCGCGCGTCGAGCCGGGCCGGGTCCTTGCGGAAGACGTCGACGAGGTCCTCGGCGCGGTGCGCGAGCGAGGCGATCGCCTCGAAGCCCATCGACGCGCTCATGCCCTTCACGCTGTGGGCGTGGCGGAAGCAGGAGTCGATCGCCTCCCGCGCGCCGGGGCCCGCGCCCTGGCGCGCCGCCTCCTCGAGCCGGACGAGCTCCCGCGCGAACCCGTGGAGGTGCTCGGCCGCCTCGGCGACGTAGAGCGAGAGGTACTTCTGGAGATCGAGCGTCACGGCTGTCCGTCCCGGGGCCGGGCGAGCCGCGCTCTCAGGCCTCGCCGAGGACCTTCTTGACGACGGAGAGGACGTCCTCGGACTTGAAGGGCTTCACGATGAAGTCCGACGCGCCGGCCTCGATCGCCTCCATGACGAGCGACTCCTGGCCGAGGGCGCTGCACATGACGATCACGGCCTTCTGGTCGGCCTTGATGATCTCGCGCGTCGCCTCGATGCCGCTCTTGAACGGCATCACGATGTCCATCGTGGTGAGGTCGGGCTTCAGCTCCTTGTACTTCTCGACCGCCTCGAGGCCGTTCGCCGCCTCGCCGACGACCTGGAAGCCGGAGCCGGAGAAGATGTCCTTGATCATGTTGCGCATGAAGATCGCGTCATCGACGATCAGGACTCGCTTCGCCATCGGTCGCCATCCCTCCGGGTGAGGAGCCGATCGACGTTACCTTTGTTTCGGGCGGCGGACAAGGCGACGGCGCCACGCCCGGTGACGGTCAGCGCCCGCCGAAGAGCCGGGCCGCCTCCGCCGCGAGCGCCTCGGCGCCGAGGACGGTGACCGCCCCCGAGGACGCCGCCGCGACGCCGACGACGAGGCCGGGCGCCGCGTCCTCGGGCGGCGCGAGCGGCTCCACCCCGACGACGCCGCCGATGAGGAAGCCGAGGGCGCGCTTCCCCTGGTCGAGGATGAGGACGTGGCCGGACCCCGCCGCGAGCGGCTGCGCCGCGAGGCCCATGAGCCGGGCGAGGTCCACGACCGCGACCACGCGACCGCGCAGGTTCATGACGCCGCGCACGGCGTCGGACGCGCGGGGGACGCGCGCGAACGGCGGCTGGGGGAGCACCACCTCCCGGACCGCCGCGAGCGGCAGCGCGTAGCGCTCGCTCGCGACCCGGAAGACGACGTGGCGCACGGGGACGCGCTCCTAGCCGAGCCGGAACCGCGAGACGACGGTCTGGAGCTCGACGGAGAGGTTCGCGAGCTCCTGGGCGGCGCTCGCCATCTGCGCGACCGCCGCGGTCTGCTCCGCGGTCACCTTGCGGACCTGCTCGGTCGCGCTCGCGTTCGACGAGGCGACGTCGGAGATGTGGTCCATCGCCTGGACCATGTCGGCCGACCCCTTGAGCTGCTCGCGGGCCGCCTGCGAGATGACGCCCACCTTGTCCGCGCCGACCGCCGCGATCTTCGCGATGTCGGCGAGGGCCCGGATGATGGCGTTGAGGTCCTCGCGCCCGTCGCCGAGCTCGGAGACCGACTCCTTCATCGTCTCGACGACCTTCGCCGCACGCCCCGAGATGTCCGTCGCGAGCGACGAGATCTGCTCGGCCGAGCGGCCGGCGGACTCGGCGAGCTTGCGGACCTCCTCGGCGACCACGGCGAAGCCGCGGCCGTACTCGCCCGCGCGCGCCGCCTCGATGGTGGCGTTCAGCGCGAGGAGGTTCGTCTGGTTCGCGACCTGGGTGATGGCCTCGACGATCTTCGAGATCTCCTTGGTCCGCTCGCCGAAGGCGAACACCTGCTCGCTCGCCGCCTCGATCCGGGCGAAGACCTTCTTCACCTTCTCGCCGGCGAGCCGCGCCGCCTCGCCGCCGGAGGCCGCGCCGGAGGAGGTCTCGGCGGACGCGCGGGCGGCCTCCTCCGCGCTCCGGGCGGTCCGCTCGATCGACTCGGCGATCTCCCCGATCACCTTGGAGGTCCGCTCGACGAGGTCCGACTGCTGCCCGGCGCCCTGGGCGATCTTCTCCATCGACGAGGCGACCTCGTCGGTCGAGGCGTTCACCTCCTCGGCGGAGGTCTGCAGGTCGCTCGCGGAGTCGGAGACCGACTGCGCGGTGCGCTGGATGCGGGAGACGAGGTCGCGCAGGTTCTCCTGCATCGTCCGGATCGCGACGGTGAGGTCGTCGATCTCGTCGTGGAAGGCGTGCTGCTCCTCGGACACGACGGCGCGGGAGAGGTCGCCGCGGCTGATCTCGACGGAGCTGACCTTCAGCCGGCCGACGCGCGACACGCGCGCGATCGCCACGGTCATGCCCTGGCCGAGCACGGCGGTGAGGAGGAGGACGACCGCGCCGCCGATGACGCGGCTCTCGACGCGGTCCTGGATGTAGGGGACCGCGAAGACGAGGATGACGCCGACGATCAGGTAGGAG
>JAHWYA010000083.1 GCA_020028115.1 Anaeromyxobacter sp. | reverse complement strand
ACGCGGCGCGGGTCCTCGCGGAGGGGTCCCGCGGCCCGGGCCGCACCTTCGCGGCGGTGACGTTCGACGACGGCTACGCCGACAACCACGCGGTGGCGCTCCCGGTGCTCGCCTCGCTCCGGATCCCGGCGACCGTCTACATCGCGACGGGGTTCACCGGCAGCGCCGCGCGGTTCACCCACGACCGGCTCTACGCCACGCTGCGCGAGCTCGCGCGCGGCGGCATCCCGCCGGAGCGGGCGGGCCTGCCGGCGCCGCTGCAGGCGGCCCTCACCGCCTCCACCGGCGACAACCTGTCCGACACCCTCGATCGGCTCATCGCCACGGCGCCGCACCGCGCGCTCCTCGCCATCGCGGACGCGCTCGAGGAGCGGACCGGCCGGACGCCGGCCGACCTGCCGCCCGGGGCGCGCCCCCTCGACTGGGACGAGGTGAAGGACCTCGCCGGCGCGGGCCTCGACGTCGGCGGGCACAGCGTGCAGCACGCCGCGCTGCCGAACCTCTCGGTCGCGCAGGTGCGTCGCGAGATCGAGGGCTGCCGCGACGCGATCGCGGAGCGGCTCGGCCGCCCGCCGCGCCACTTCGCGTACCCGAACGGCTTCCACTCGCCGGCGATCCGCCGCGCGGTGCGGGACGCGGGGTACGAGACCGGCTCGACCACCGAGGACCGCGAGAACGTGCGGGGCTGCGACCCGTACGCGCTCGGGCGGAAGGTCCTCTGGGAGGGGTCGACGCTCGGGCCGCTCGGGTACAGCGCGGCGCTCGCGACCTGCAGCTTCGAGGGAGTGTTCGCGGCGCTCAAGCCGTCGCGGGCCGACGACGGCGAGCGGCCCGACCCGGCGGTGGCCACGATGGCGGACGACTCCGATCGGCGGGCGGCGTCCTAGGGAGCGCGCGTGGCGAACCCGGTCCACCACACGGCCGCGCTCGACGCGGCGCTCCTCGCCCGGGAGGCGTGGCTCGACCGCGCCAGCCGGCGCTGGGGCGGGCTCGCGCACGGCGCGGCGCTGCTCTTCCTGTTCATGCTGTACTCGAACCCGCAGTTCTGGTGGCCGTCGCTCGAGAAGCTCCGGCTCGCCTTCGTCGCCGCCGGGCTCTGCGCCGCGGCGGTCGTCGCGCACCGGCTCGTCGCGGGCGAGCGGATCCGCTTCGGCGGGATCGCGCTGGCGCCGCTCTGGCTCTACCTCTCCTTCATCCCGGCCTCGCTCGCGTGGACCCTCTCCGAGGCGGACACGCGCGTCGCCATCGGCGAGGCGTGGAAGATGGCCGTCATCTTCGTGGTGGTCCAGAACGTGGTGGACGGCCGGGCGCGGCTGCGCCGGTTCCTGCTCGCCGGCGCCCTCGCGTCGCTCGGCCCCGCGCTCGGGTCGATCGAGGTCTGGCGGACGGCGGACGAGCTCGTGGATGGGTTCCGCACGCACTGGCGCGGGCCGTACGCCGATCCGAACCGGCTCTCGATGGCGATCGTGGCGGTGCTCCCCTTCGCGCTCTACGGCGCGACCACCGCGCGCCGGCGCTGGGCGCGGGTCCTGTTCTGGGCCGTCGCCGCCTCGCAGATCGCGGCGGTCGTGCTCACGCACTCGCGCTCCGGGTCGATCGCGGCCGGCGTCGCGGTGCTCCTGTTCCTCGCGCGCGGGCGCGGCGGCAAGGCCCGCGCGGCCGTCGCGGGGGTCGCGCTGACGCTGGGGCTCGTGGCGTTCGCGCCCGAGAGCTTCTGGCAGCGCACGTCCACCCTCGCGAACCTCGAGGAGGACGAGTCGGTGCTGGGGCGCGAGAACGCCTGGAAGGTGCTCGGGGTCATCGTGGACGAGCGGCCCCTCACCGGGGTCGGCGCGGGGGCGTTCATCCAGGCGTGGGGCCACTTCGCGCCGCTCGAGGCCGGGGCGCGCCGGTACATCGCGCACAACGTGCTCCTCGAGATCGTCGGCGAGCTCGGGATTCTCGCGTTCCTGCTCTTTTGCGCGTTCTCGGGGTGGCTGCTCGCCGTGCTGTGGCGCGCGGGCGGCGACCCGCTCGTCGGGACCGAGGCGCGGGCGATCTTCGCCGCGCTCGCCGCGTACCTCGTGACCGAGATGGCGAATGGCTACTCGCTGTCGTGGTTCCTGTACTTCCTGTTCGCCTGCGCGGTGGCGGTCGTCCGGACCTCCCGGGCGTGGGCGGCGCTCTCGCGGGAGGCCACGTGACCGGCCGCACGAAGGTGCTCGTGTTCCAGAACAGGTTCCTGCTGGGCGGGCAGGAGCGCCAGACCGTCCTGAACGTCCTCACGATGGACCGGGCCCGGTTCGAGCCGATCGTCGCGTGCCTCAAGGCGGATGGGGAGCTCGTCCCGGAGCTGGTGGCGGCAGGGTTCCGGCCCGTGGTGTTCGACGTCGGCGGGTCGATGCTCCGGCCGCGCACGGCGCTCGTCGTCGCGCAGCTCGCCCGGTTCATCCGCTCGAACGGGATCGGTCTCGTCCACGCGCAGGACCTCTACACGAACACGCTCGGGACCATCGCGGCCGGGCTCGCCGGCGTCCCCGCGATCGTCACGCGGGTGGACCTGAACCACAGCGTCGTCGGGTACAAGCGGCCGGTGCTCGCCTGGGTCTCGCGGCGGGCCGACCGGGTCCTGGTGAACGCGCTCTGCATCCGCGACCTGGCCATCCGAGAGGGCGTGGAGCCGGACCGGATCGTGGTCGTCCGCAACGGCCTCGATCTCGAGGCCTTCGACCGCGCCGCGCGGCGGGCGCCGCAGGCCCCGGCGCCGGAGGCCGGGGGGATCGTCTGCATCGCGAACATGCACCATCCGGTGAAGGGCCAGACGGACCTCCTGCTCGCGATGAAGGAGGTGCTCCGCGAGCGCCCCGAGGCCCATCTCGTCTTCATCGGGGACGGCGTGCGGCGGCCCCACCTCGAGCGCTCGGCCCGCCAGCTCGGCATCGCCGAGCGCTGCCACTTCCTCGGCCACCGGCTCGACGGGCCGGCCATCCTCGCGCGCGCGTCGATCTGCGTGTCGGCGTCGTACGCGGAGGGGATCTCGAACGCGATCCTCGAGGGGATGGCGGCGCGGCTGCCCCTCGTCGCGACCGCCGTCGGCGGCTCGCCGGAGCTGGTCCGCGACGGCGTGACGGGCTACCTCGTGCCGCCCGGCGCGCCGGCGGCGCTCGGCCGGCGGCTGCTCGATCTGCTCGCGAGCGCGCCGCGCCGGAAGCGGATGGGCGAGAAGGGCCGCCGGATCGTGGAGCGCGAGTTCGGGCTCTCGGAGATGCGCCGGAGCTACGACGCGCTCTACGAGGACCTCACCGGGCTGAAGGTGCCGAGGGTGATGTACGGGGCGGCGTGACGTTTCGCGTTCGGTTCACCGGACGCGGGCGGGCGTCGGGGGAGAGTGAAGCGCTCCGGCCCGGGGAATGCCCCCGAACGACGAACGGGGCGGAACCGCCCCGCCACGAACGAGGAGCTCGTCGAGCTTCCTCCGGGGACTCGGGGTCCGGCGCATTCCCTCGCATGATGCAAGGCGCGGTCGGTCATGGGATCACGCGACGCAACCGTCGTTCGCCACCGGGCGCCCGCGCCGCCCGTTTCCGGCCAAGGACTCGCTCCTCGCGTTCCTGGAGGGGCTCTGATTATGCCGCGTCTCGGGCGCTGATCTGCCACGCCTGCAGGGCTTCTGCGTTCGAACGCGGCATAAGAGCGGACTCGGCATAATGCCGCCCGCATAACGATCGTCACGCGCGCGAGGTGTACGGAGACGAGTGGATGGATGAGTTCACGTCCAACCCACGCGAGGATCGGGTCCGGGAGCCAACGGTGGAGTACGCAGCGGCGTGGGAGTGAGGCCGGTCGCACGTCGCCGGCTGCGTGGGCTGGGCGACTGGCGTTGCGTCTGCCGGCGGCGACACACCGGGCGGCCGAATGGGCGGGCGGCCAGGAGTCCTCGTGGCTTGCGCGAGCCGGCGCGAGTGATCAACTCACGGTTCGGTGAGGCCCATCGTCGATCGAACCTTCCGCGACGAATGGACGCCGCGTGCGCTCGCGCTCCTGCGCATCGTCGCCGCGTTCCTGTTCGTGCAGCACGGGACGGCCAAGCTGTTCGGCTTGCCGGCGGCCCCGGGCATGGGCGGCGTCCCGCTCGTCTCGCTGCTGGGCCTCGCGGGCGTGCTCGAGGTGGTGGGCGGCGTGCTGCTGCTCGTCGGCCTGTTCACGAGGCCGGCGGCCTTCGTGCTGTCGGGAGAGATGGCGGTCGCCTACTTCATCGCGCACGCGCCCCGAGGTCACGTCCTCTCGCCGTTCCTCAACCAGGGGGAGTCGGCGGTGCTGTTCTGCTTCATCTTCCTGTTCATCGCCGCCGCGGGCGCGGGGACCTGGAGCGTCGACGCGGCGCGGTCGGGACGCGGCGCCGCTACTTCCCTGCCTTCCTCACGGCCGCGATGACGTTCGGCACCGGCCACGGCCTGAGGTTCGTGTCCGCGCTCTCGAACGTGCCGACGCGCTCCAGCTCCTTGCCGCCCCCGCGCGCGAACAGCTGCGCCTCCGGCCCGCCCTCGACGTACATGGCCTGGGCGAGCTCGAGCGGCGCGGCGAGGAGCGCCTTCACCAGCTCGTGCACCGGCCAGGGCGTGCGCGCGTGGATGAAGAGGACGCGCCCCGCCCGGTCCGTGCCGATCGCCGCCGCGGAGAAGCGGCGCTCCGAGGGCGCCCACACGTTCCGCCGGTCGCAGGACACCATCCGGATCGACTGCACGAGCGACGCGTACCGCGCCGACGCGTCGTCGAGGCTCTCGCACTCGCGATCGACGATCCGTACCGGCGGCACGCCGGACACGAGCGGATCGAACGCGAGGACCGCCTTGTCCTTCGAGACGCGGCGCTGGTTCACGTGGGCACCGGTGCGCATCAGCGAGACGCTCGTCCGGTAGTCCTCCTGGTACATCGCCGCGTTGATGACCGCGGACGCGCCCGTCCGGTACGCCCACGCCCGCGCCGTCCGGAGCTCCCCCTCGCCCGGCGCGGACGCCGCGAAGAGCTTCAGGTCGAAGCGCGCGGGATCGATCCGCAGGACGGTGATCTTGCGATCGCCGAACACGGCCGGCGGCCCCTCCAGCTCCAGCGTCTCGAGCCCGGGCTCGAGCGGCTGCCACGGCGCCTGCGGCGCGTGCGCCGCGGGTGGAAGGGGCGGCACAGCCGGAGTCTTCGCCGGAGCGGCGAGGACGAGCGCCTGCCCGAGCGCCGCCGCGAGGGCCCCTGCGAGCATCCGGGCATTCTCGACCCTCGTCCGTGACGGTGACAAGAGGCGGGGGCATGCCAGGATCGAGGGATGGCCCACCCGCTCGCAGGCAAGCCCGCGCCCAAGTACCTCCTCGTCGACGTCCCGGACCTCCTCCGCCGCTACGCGAACGAGGCGCCCGACCCCGGGGATCCCGCGCAGCGCGTCGCCTTCGGCACCTCCGGCCACCGCGGCTCGTCGCTGCGGCGATCGTTCAACGAGGCGCACATCCTCGCGGTCGCCCAGGCGGTCGCCGAGCACCGCGCGAAGGCCGGCGTGACGGGGCCCCTCTTCATCGGCCGGGACACCCACGCCCTCTCCGAGCCAGCCGAGCGCTCCGCCGTCGAGGTCCTCGCCGCCAACGGCGTCGAGGTCGTGGTCTCGGAAGGCGACGCGCCGGTGCCGACGCCGGTCATCTCGCACGCGATCCTCGTCCACAACCGCGGCCGCGCGTCGGGCCTCGCCGACGGCATCGTCGTCACGCCGTCCCACAACCCGCCGGAGGACGGCGGCATCAAGTACAACCCGCCGGACGGCGGCCCGGCCGACACCGCCGTCACCGCCGTCATCGAGAGGCGCGCGAACGAGCTGCTCGCGGCGGGCAACCGCGACGTGCGGCGGCTGTCGCTCGACCGCGCCCGGTCCGCGGAGAACGTCCGCGCGCGCGACTTCGTCCTCCCGTACGTGAAGGACCTGCGCACCGCCGTCGACCTCGACGCGGCGCGCGGCGCGCGGCTCCGCGTCGGCGTCGATCCCCTCGGCGGCTCGAACGCGCACTACTGGGGCGCGATCGCGGACGAGCTCGGCCTCGACCTCACCGTCGTGAACCCGGTGGTCGATCCGACCTTCGGGTTCATGCCGCTCGACCACGACGGCAAGATCCGCATGGACTGCTCGTCTCCGTACGCGATGGCGAACCTCGTCGCGATGAAGGACCGCTTCGACCTCGCCTTCGGGAACGACGCGGACTCCGACCGGCACGGGATCGTGACGCCCTCCCGCGGGCTCATGAACCCGAACCATTACCTCGCCGTCGCCATCGACTGGCTCTTCCGCAACCGGCCCGGGTGGCCGGCGGGCGCGGCGGTCGGGAAGACGCTCGTCTCGTCGGGGCTCATCGACCGCGTCGCCGCGCGGCTCGGGCGCAAGCTCATCGAGGTCCCGGTCGGCTTCAAGTGGTTCGTCCCCGGCCTCCTCGACGGCTCGATGGGGTTCGGTGGCGAGGAGAGCGCCGGGGCGTCGTTCCTCCGGCGCGACGGCACCGTCTGGACGACCGACAAGGACGGGATCGTGATGGACCTCCTCGCGATCGAGATGCGGGCGCGGTCCGGGAAGGACCCGGGCGTCCTGTACGAGGAGCTCGCCCGCGCGCTCGGCGCGCCGGTCTACGCGCGCGTCGACGCCCCCGCGACCCCCTCCGAGAAGGCGATCCTCAAGAAGCTCTCGCCCGGCGCGGTGGCCGCGACCGAGCTCGCGGGCGAGCGCATCGTCGCGAAGCTCACGACGGCGCCCGGGAACGGGGCCGAGATCGGCGGGCTCAAGGTGGTCGCGGCGAACGGCTGGTTCGCGGCCCGGCCGTCGGGGACCGAGGACGTCTACAAGATCTACGCGGAGTCGTTCCACGACGAGGCGCACCTCGCCCGGATCCTCGACGAGGCGAGGGCGATCGTCGCGGCGGCGCTCGAGAGCGGGTGAGGTCGGGCCGGGCGCTCACCTCGAAGGCGCCGTCCGGCGTCGCGCGCACCTCGTACGCGGCCGCGAACCCCTCCCCGG
>JAHWYA010000082.1 GCA_020028115.1 Anaeromyxobacter sp. | reverse complement strand
CCCGTGTCGAGGACCGCCACGACCGCGTCGCTGCAGTCCGTCCAGACGCCCCAGGCGCGCTCGACGTCGATGTCGTCGCCCGACGTCCCAGGGTTGTGGGGGTTGAGGCCGACCGGCGAGTACAGGCCGTCGCCAGGCTGGAGGAGCGCGGACGACACGGTCTGCCCGGTGTTCTTGAGCCCCCACTCGAGCGCGTAGCTCGCGTCGTTCGGGGGGTTCGCGGCGGTGATCCGGTAGACATAGTTCGGCTGCGCGTACTCGACCGCGGGGTCGGACGCGTAGGCGACGAGGGCCTCCTCGACGCTCTCGCCGGGCCGGACGCGGACGTGGGCCCAGCCGTCGTCCACGTCGGCGACGGCGGCGTGGGCGCGGGCGGCGAGCGCGGTCGCGCGCTGGAAGGGCGCCGCGTCGGCCTTGAACTTCACGAGGACCTCGCCGTGGACGTACTCCGACTCGGCGGCGAGAGCGGGCGCGGCGGCGCTCGCGAGGAGGGTGGCGAGGGCGATGGCTCGGGTCGTCATGTCGATCCTCGGCGCTACGGGACGACGACGGTCAGCTGCGTGGGCGCGCTCGTGGTGCCGGGCCCCGTCGTGCCGCCCGACGAGTCGAGCGCCGCGTAGGCGTGCAGCGTCACGGTATGCGTGCCGGGGGAGAGCGTCGTCGTGAGTGAGGTGGGCGCCCACGCGCCGGAGACGTACGGCACGTAGACCCAATCCCCGCCGTCGATGCTCAGGACGTATCCCCCGCCGGCGGAGTTCACCCCGTACTCGTGGTTCGCGTTCCACGTGATCGCGGGCGGCAGGGGGGGCGGGGGGCTGCTTCCACCGCCGCACGCGGCGAGCGCCGCGAGCGCCGCGAATGCGAACGCGCGCCTCAAGGACGTGGTCATCGAGTGTGCTCCCGTGGGGCGGAGTCGCATCCGCGCTAGAGGTGAACAACCCATCGCACGGATGGGCGCCTGCTTTCCAGCCGCTAGGCCGCCGTCGCGCTCGCCGGGCCCCGCGCCCGGCGGCGCTCGAAGCCGAGCACCGCCCCGCCGGCCGCGACGAGCACGCAGGCCGCGAGGGCGATGGAGAGCCAGCGCGAGGGGAAGACGTCGAACGCCCGGCTCGCGACGAGGACCGTCGCGACCGCGATCCCCTCGAGGAACGCGGGCCGGACGAGGAACGCGATCCCGCGCACGATCCGCCCGACCGAGAGGAACGCGAGCGACATGGTCGCGACGAGGGCGGTGCCGTTCCCGGTGTCGAGCGAGAGCCCGGCGGCGAACGCGACGACCGTCGCGGCGAGGAGCATCGCCTCGCCGCGGGCGTGCCCGTCCACGTCCACCCGCCGGCGCCCGGCGACCACCGCCGCGGCCGCGACGAGGAGCGGCGGCAGCGCCGCGACGAGCCCTTCGCTCGCGAGCCCGTTCTGGAAGCGGGCCACGTCCGCGATGGGCACGAACGAGAGCGCGTACGCCGAGAGGTAGAAGAGGGCGCGCCCGAGGGTCCGGACGCCCTGGGCCGCCGCTGCGAGCTGCGGGCCGTGCACGACGAGGGGTGTCGCCGCGAACGCCGCGGCGAGCGCGGTGAGCGGCAGGACGACGCCGTCCCCGATCCCCGACACGAGGAGCGCGGCGGCGAGCGCGAGGACCACGGCGACGGCCGCAGCGGCCGCGAACGGTCCCGTCCGGTCCCGCACGGGCGCGGGCGCGGCGCCGTCCTCGAGATCGTAGCGGGCGACGAGCGCGCGCGCGGCGCCCGGCGTCACGATCCCCTCGGCCTGCCAGACCGGCAGCGCCTTCCGCAGCGCGTCGGCGAACTCCCGCGAAGTCTCCATTCACGGCCTCCGGCCGCGACCGTACTCCCCGCATGGCCCGTCCGGGATGCGGCGCGGTGCCACAGAGCGGGGGGACACTCGGGCTACGCCCTCGCGCCCCCCCGATCCCCCCGCTCGCTCCGGGGCAGCCTCATCCGGCTGCCCCTGCGCTCGCCGCGCTTCACAGACACGGCGAGAGGAGCCGCGCGGTGCCGTCGCGCAGCTTCACCGGGAGCGACCGCCGGTCGACGTCGGCGAGGGTCACCGGCCGGCTGCGCGCGATCCGCTCCTCCGCGAGCGCCTCGACCCGGCCCGCGAGGTCGGCGTCGAAGCACTCGAGCTGCAGCTCGAAGTTGAGCCGCAGCGAGCGCGGGTCCCAGTTCGCCGAGCCGAGGAAGGTCCAGGCGCCGTCCACGACGAGGAGCTTCGTGTGGTCGAACGGGGGAGGGGAGTGGAACACCCGGCATCCGCGCTCGAGCACCTGCCAAAGCTGCGCGGTCTGCGCCCACTGGACGACCGGCAGGTTCCCGCGCTCCGGCAGCACGACGTCCACGGCGACGCCGCGCATCACCGCGACGTCGATGGCGGTCACGAGCCCCGCGTCCGGCACGAAGTACGGCGTCACGATCCGGACCCGCTCCCGCGCGGTGGCGAGCGCCCCGAGGAGCAGCCAGCGCACCGCCTCGAAGTCCTCGTCCGGCCCGTCGGTCACGCCGCGCGCGAGCACCCTCCCCGCCGCGCGCAGCGGCGGGAAGAAGGCGTCGCCCTCGAGCGGCTCGCCCGCCGTGAAGAGCCAGTCCTCCGCGAACGCCGACTGGAGGTGAGCGACGACGGGCCCCTCGACCCGCGCGTGCAGGTCCATGTACGGCGGCCGGTCCGGCCCCGGCAGGAAGTCGTCCCGCACGTTCATGCCGCCGGTGAAGCCGACGCGGCCGTCGACGACGAGCACCTTGCGGTGGTTGCGGAGGTTCACGAACGGGAGCCAGCCCGGCGTGAGGCGCGGGAGGAACAGCTCCGTCCTGACCCCCGCGCGGCGCAGCCGCCGGTGCGTCGGAGGCCACCCGTACCGGACGCCCACCGCGTCGATGAGCACGCGCACCTTCACGCCGCGCGCCTGCGCCCGCGCGAGCGCGTCCACCAGCGCGTCGGCGGCGCGGCCCGGGTCGAAGATGAACGTGCAGAAGGTGACGGTGCGCTCGGCCGCGTCGATGGCGGCGCACATCGCGGGGTACGCCGCCTCGCCGCCGGCGAGGAGCGTCACCGCGTTCCCCGAGACGAGCGGGCGGCGCACCACCCCGTCCGCGAGCGCGACGAGCGGCGCGAGGTGCGCCGCCTCCGGCGGCAGGACCGGCGCGGGCCGCCGCAGCTCGGGCGGGACCCGGGCGCGGAAGTCGGGGAGCCGCAGCGCCTGCGCGCGGCGCCGGATCCGGTTCACCCCGAGGACGAAGTACGCGGCGGCGCCGACGATGGGCGCGACCCAGATGAACGCCACCCAGCCGAGGGCGGCGCGCACGTCGCGCTTGTGGAGCACGGCGTGGCCGCTCGCGACGAGCGCGAGCGCGAGCGTGACGCCCGCGCCGAGCACGGTCCAGAGGTCGCGCAGCACGCCCCGAGTGAAGCATCGCCCTGCGGTCTAGTCGACTGTTCGGGCGGGGGGTCAGGAGACGGCCGCCGCCACCCTCGGCCGCCGCTCCGGGTGCACGCGGCCGAGCAGCGCGCCGAGGTCGGCGCCGGCGAGGGTCTCGCGCGCGAGGAGCTCGCGCGCGCTCTCGTCGAGGAGCGGCCGGTTGTCGGCGAGGATGACGCGGGCCCGGTCGAACGCGGCCTGGACGAGATCCCGCACCGCGAGGTCGATCTCGCGGGCCGTCTCCTCGGCGTACAGCCGCCGCGGCCCGGCGGCCGCGCCGAGGAACCCGTTCGGCTCGGTCTCGTAGGTCACCGGCCCGAGCGCCGGACCCATGCCGTAGCGGGTCACCATCGAGCGGGCGATCTCGGTCGCCTTGGAGAGGTCGTCCGCGGCGCCGGTCGAGAGGTGGCCGAAGACCACGTGCTCCGCGGCCCGCCCGCCGAGGAGCACGAGCATCTTCGCCTCGAGCTCCTCGCGCGTCATGAGGTACCGGTCCTCGGTGGGCCGCTGGATCGTGTAGCCGAGCGCGCCGATCCCGCGGGGGATGATGGAGATCTTGTGGACCGGATCGCAGCCCGGCAGCGCCGCGGCGACGATCGCGTGCCCCATCTCGTGGTGGGCGACGATCTCCCGCTCGCGCGGGTTGAGGAGCCGGTTCTTCTTCTCGAGCCCCGCCACGATCCGCTCGATGGCGACGTTGAAGTCCTCCATCGAGATCTGCTCGCCGCCGCGGCGCGTGGCGACGAGCGCCGCCTCGTTCACGAGGTTCGCGAGGTCCGCGCCGGTGAACCCCGGCGTCAGGGCGGAGACCTGCTCCAGCCGGACGCCGCCGGCGAGCTTCACCTTCCGGCTGTGCACCTCGAGGATCGCCGTCCGGCCGGTGCGGTCCGGGCGGTCGACGAGCACCTGCCGGTCGAAGCGGCCGGCGCGCAGGAGGGCGGGGTCGAGCACCTCGGGCCGGTTCGTCGCGCCGAGGAGCACGATCCCGGAGGACGCGTCGAAGCCGTCGAGCTCGACGAGGAGCTGGTTCAGCGTCTGCTCCTTCTCGTCGTGCCCGCCGCCCAGCGCGCCCATCGAGGCGCGGGCGCGCCCCATCGCGTCGAGCTCGTCGATGAAGATGATCGCCGGCGCCTTCGCGCGGGCCTGCTCGAACAGGTCCCGCACGCGCGCCGCCCCGACGCCGACGAACATCTCGACGAACTCGGAGCCGGAGATGGAGAAGAACGGGACGCCCGCCTCGCCCGCGACGGCCTTCGCGAGCAGGGTCTTGCCGGTGCCCGGCGGGCCGACGAGCAGCACGCCCTTCGGCATCCGCGCGCCGAGCCGGCCGTAGCCCTTCGGGTCCTTCAGGAACGCGACGATCTCCTTCAGCTCCTCCTTCGACTCCTCCACGCCGGCGACGTCCGCGAACGTCACCCGGGTGTCCGTCTCCACGTAGACCTTGGCCTTCGACTTGCCGATGGACATGAGCCCGCCCCCCGGCCCGCCGAGCTGCTTCGCCATGCGGCGCCCGAGGAACATCCAGAGCCCGAGGAAGAGCGCGATGGGGACCACCCACGACAGGATGAGCGGCAGCGTCCGGTCCTCGAACCGGCCGGCGTACACGACGCCGTGCTCGTCGAGCTCCTTCGCGAGGTCCTGCTCGACCCGGTTCGTGACGAACCGTTTCTTGCCGTCGATCTCGCCCTTCACCTCCCCTTCGATCCGGTCGGCCGAGACGACCACCCGCGCGACGCCGTTCTCCCGCACGAGCTTCTGGAACTCGCTGTAGGGGATGGTCGCGACCGCCTGCGAGCGGATCCACCAGTCCTGGAGCGCCAGCACGCCGAAGGCGGCGATGAGCACGTAGGCGAGGTTGAAGCCGGTCTGCTTCACGTTCGGGTTCATGGGGGCTCTCGGGGTCATGCCCTCTCGGTAACCACCGCCCGGCCTCGCACAAATACGAAATGTCTCATCGAAACATTTGGAAACAATCCCCTTCCTCCCCCGGATGGAGCGCCGGGATCCGGTTAGACTCCACGGTCCGATGGCCCGCATCCTCGTCGCCGACGACCACGACGCCCTCCGGGAGGGGATGATCCTCTCGCTGACGCGCCTGGGCCACGAGGTGCAGGGGGTCCGAAGCGGCGCCGAGGCGATCGCGGCGTACCGCAAGCGCCCCGCCGACGTGGTCGTGACGGACCTCCGCATGGTCCCGGTGGACGGGATCGAGGTCGTGCGCCGGCTGCGGGAGGCGGATCCCGAGGCGACGGTGATCGTCGTCTCCGCGCACGGCACGATCGCGACGGCGGTCGACGCGATGCGCGAGGGCGCGACCGACTTCATCGAGAAGCCGTTCTCGCCCGACGTCCTGCGCGCCCGCGTCGAGAAGGCGGTGGAGATCGCGCGCGAGCGGCGGGGCGCCCGCACCGCGCGCGCCCGCGTCGAGGCGCTCGAGCAGGACCTCGGGCGGGCCCGCGACCTGCACGGCCTCGTCGGCTCGAGCGAGCCGATGCAGCGGGTGCTCGAGCACGTCCGCAAGGTCGCGCCGACGGACGCGACCGCCCTCGTCCTCGGGGAGTCCGGGACCGGGAAGGAGCTCGTCGCGCGCGCGATCCACGACGGCTCGCCGCGCCGGGACAAGCCGTTCGTCTCGGTCTCCTGCGCCGCCATCCCCGAGGGGCTCCTCGAGTCCGAGCTCTTCGGCCACGAGAAGGGCGCGTTCACCGGCGCGGTGCGGCGCAAGCTCGGCCGGTTCGAGCTCGCCCACGAGGGCACGCTCTTCCTCGACGAGGTCGGCGAGCTGCCGCCCTCGGTCCAGGTGAAGCTCCTGCGGGTCCTGCAGGAGCATGCGTTCGAGCGCGTCGGCGGGGAGGAGACCGTGGAGGTCGACGTCCGGCTCGTGTCCGCGACGAACCGCGACCTCGCGGCCATGGTGAAGGACGGCCGCTTTCGCGAGGACCTGTACTACCGGCTGGACGTCGTCTCGATCCGGCTCCCCGCGCTCCGCGAGCGGCCGGGCGACGTCGAGGAGCTGGCGCGCCACTTCCTCGCGCTCGCGGCGCCGCGCCTCGGCCGCGCCGTCTCCGGGTTCGCGCCCGAGGCGCTCGAGGCGCTGCGGCGCCACCGCTGGCCGGGGAACGTCCGCGAGCTCGAGAACGTCGTCGAGCAGGCGCTCGTCTTCGCGGAGGGCGAGCTCGTGACGGCGGCGGAGCTGCCGGACGCGCTGCGCCGCGCGCCGCCCTCGCCCACCCTCCCGATCCCGGCCGGCGACCGGAGCCTCACCGAGGTCCTCGAGGACCTCGAGCGGCAGCTCATCCTCGCGGCCTACGAGAAGGCGAAGGGCGTGAAGGCCGAGACGGCGCGGCTCCTCGGCATCAAGCCGTCGGCGCTCTACTACAAGCTCGAGAAGTACGGGATCGTGAAGGCGGGCGAGAAGCCGGACGAGCCCTGAGACGAGCCGCGCCGGCGAGGCCGGCCACGACCAGCAGTACCGACGGCTAGCGGACGCGCTCCGCCTCGCGCGCCTCGGCGTCGAGCCGCGCGGCGTCCGTCTCGGCGCGGACGCGCCGCTGCGCGAGCGCGGCGCGCTCGGCCAGGAGCGCGCGGACGCGTTCC
>JAHWYA010000562.1 GCA_020028115.1 Anaeromyxobacter sp. | reverse complement strand
ACGGCAGCGCCGCCCACTCGCGCCGCGCCGCCCTCGCCGCCTGGATCGCGGCCTCGACCTCGGCCGGGCCCGCCTCGTGGACCCGCGCGAGCCGCTGGGCGTGCCGGTGGGGCGCGCGCGCCTCGCCGATCCGTCCGGTCCGGAGCTCTCGGGCGCCGGCGACGACCGGGATCTCCAGCTCCTCGGCGGCGAGCTGCGCGAGGCGCGCGCGCAGCTCGGTCCGCTCCGGCGAGCCGGGCCGGTACGCGAGGACGGGCTCGTTGCGCGGGGACGGGACTCGGAAGAGCGCGTTCACGGTGCCTCCTTCGCGAGCCGCCACCCCGCGCGCGGGGCGGCTGGTTCGCCTACCCCCTGCCGCACCCGAGCGACGGGTCGGCGAGGAGCGTCTCCAGGATCGCGTCGGTCACCGCGGCGTCGGAGACGTCCGCCGACGGGAAGATCGCGCCGAACCGCCGCTGGAGCGCCGCGCCGACGGCGCGCGAGTCGGAGCAGGCGTTGATCACGGTGAGGGCGCCGATCGCCTCGCCCTCGCCGCGGGCGACGTCCTTCGCGAGCACCTCGCGGTTCGCCTCCACGAAGTTCCTCGTGCCCTGCGCGAAGAGCGAGGGGCCGCAGTTCGACGTCCCGAAGGTGATGCCGAAGGTCTGGTTCGCACAGATGCCGTTCAGGGTGGCCGCGATGATCTGGAGTCCGCCGGGCTGGTCCTTGAACGCCATCGCGCCGAGGCCGCAGCCGGCGGCGCCGTAGTTGCCGGGCGCCCCCTTGAGGCCCTTCCTGAGGTCCTCCTCGGTCTTCGACTGGGCGAGCGCAGGGGCGGCGGCGAGGAGGACGGCGGCAGCGGCGAGGACGCGGAAGGTCATGGCGGGTTCCTCCGGTTGTGAACCGGGCCCGGAGGTTACCGCCAGCGAGCGCTCGCGCGCGCTCACCCCGGTGGGGCTGCGCCCGTCCTGGCGATGTCCTCCGCCGCCCGTTCGAGCCGTGCGACCATTTCGCGCAGGACCGTCTCGGGCGCGTTGAGTGGCGGCCACAGGTACACGACCGGCCCGAGCGGCCTCAGGAACAGCCCGAGCTCGAGCGCCCGCCGCACGACGGCGCGGGCGCAGGCGGCGCCTCCGGCCGCCTCCGGGATCTCGACGGCGGCCACGAGCCCCAGGGTGCGCAGCGGCGCGTCACCGAGGCGCCGCGCCACGCGCGCCATCCCCTCCGCGAGGATCGCGCCGCGCGGGGGGACGCCCTCCACGATGCGCTCGTCGCGGTACACGTCGAGCGCCGCGAGCGCCGCCGCGGCGGTGATCGGGTTGCCGCAGAAGGTCGTGCCGTGGAAGAAGGTGCGCGCGCGGCCGCCCTCGGCGCGGAACGCGTCGTACACCGCGTCGGTCACGAGCGTGGCGCTCATCGGCAGGGCGCCGCCGGTCAGCCCCTTGCCGACCGTGAGCACGTCGGGGGTGACGCCCGCGTGCTCGCACGCGAAGGTCGCGCCGGTGCGGCCGAACCCCGTCGCGATCTCGTCCGCGACGAGGAGGAGCCCGTACCGGTCGCAGAGCGCGCGGAGCCTGCGAAGGTACTCCGGCGGGTAGATCCGCATCCCCGCGGCGGCCTGGCAGAGGGGTTCCACGACGACCGCGGCGCACTCGCGGTGGTGCTCCCGGACGAGCTCCTCCATCGACGCGAAGCACTCGACGCCGCAGGTCTCCGGCGCGCGGCCCACCGGGCAGCGGTTGCAGTGCGGGGACGCGGCCCGCAGCGCCGGCCGGACGGCGTCGCGGAACGGCGCGTGGAAGCCGTCCACGAACCCGACGCCGATCGCGCCCAGCGTGTCTCCGTGGTACCCGCCCTCGAGCGCGACGAAGCGCGTCCGTCCCGCGACGCCGCGGTTCACCCAGTACTGCAGCGCGACCTTGAGCGCCGCCTCGACCGCGACCGAGCCGTCGGCGGCGAACAGGGCGTGGCCGAGCCCGGGTGGCGCCACCGCGGCGAGGCGCTCGCCCAGCTCGATCGCGCGCGGATGCGAGACGCCGCCCAGCAGCACGTGCTGGAGCCGGCCCGCCTGCGCGCGGATCGCCTCGACGATCCGCGGGTGGCCGTGCCCGAGGTTGACGCACCACCACGACGAGATCCCGTCGAGCAGCTCGCGCCCGTCGACGGCGAAGAGCGAGCACCCCTCCGCCCGCTCCACCACGGGGAACGCGGAGGCCTCGAACGACGTGATCTCGGTGTACGGGTGCCACACGGCCCGCACGGCGCGGCGGCGGAGGTCGTCGGCGGTCATGGTCGTCCCTCCGGGCCGAGGTCCGCGCCCCGAAGGAGCGCGCGGAGATCGAGCGGCGCGAGCGCGGCGTCGAGCCGCGCGTACCCGGCGCCGGCGCCCAGGAACGGGACCCGCGCGAGGACGGGCACGGCGCCCAGCTCCTCGACGGTGCGCGCGTTGTCGTCGCGGATCCAGCGGGAGTCCTCGTCCTCGGCGCCGACGCCGTTCAGCACGACGCCCGCGACGCGCACGCCGCGCGCGCGGAGCGCGGCGAGCGAGAGCAGGACGTGGTTGATCGTTCCGAGCCCGGAGCGCGCCACGAGCACCGCGGGGAGCGCCAGCGCGGCGGCGAGATCGGCCATGGT
>JAHWYA010000561.1 GCA_020028115.1 Anaeromyxobacter sp. | reverse complement strand
GGGCTGGAGATCTCGGAAGAGTTCAGGCGCTCGGATCGCACGACGACGATGTCGCTCGGCTACGCCGCGATCTCGACCTACAACGACTTGCAGATCTGGGCGCCCTGGCGTCCGGGCGGCGGGGCGCTGACGTTCGCGGTCGGAGGCGGGTGGACGACCGAGCACTTCCAGCCGTTCTTCAAGGGCGACCTGTGCCTGCCGACGGTCCCGGGCGTGTTCAGGTCCGAGCTCTGCAACACGAGCAACCTCCCGAAGCTCTCGTACAACGAGTTCCGCGGGACGGGCCAGGTCCGCTACCGCTTCCTCCCGCGCACCGCCGGCATGCTCGACCTCGCGTACGTGAGCCGCCGCCCGACGGACACGATCCTGTCGAAGGACGTGGATCGAGTCGAGGTCCGGACGGGCGTCTCCGGGCTCATCACCCCGAAGCTCGCCGCCACGGTGAAGGGCGGCTGGGGCAACACGACGGGCATGCCCGGCAAGTCGTACGGGACCCCGCTCGCGGACATCGAGCTCGAGTGGCTGCCGTACTCGGGCGTGAGCGGCCGGATCGGTTACCTGCACTCGCTCGGGACGGATCCGGGGAACGTGTTCGCCCTGTACTCCTCGCACCGCCTGTTCGTGGAGAGCAAGGCGACGTTCGGCGGCATCTACACCGCGCGCCTCACCGGATCCTACGATCGGCTCGAGTACGACGCGTGGGACTGGGCCGGCGGGGTCGGGACGGTCGAGCCGCGGCTCGACGCCGACGTGAAGCCGTGGCTGCGCGTCGGCGCCGGGTACGCCTTCAGCTACCGCTGCCAGCTCGGCGTGCGCTACTGCGTCGACAAGATGTTCACGGCCGAGTCGAACCGGATGACGGCGGCGCCGGGCTTTCCGGGCTTCCTCATCTACAAGAAGCACGAGGTCTACCTCCGCGCGGACATCATCTACTAGCGCGCGTCCGCGGGCGGCCGGCGAGAAGGCGTGAAGCCGGGCCGGCCGCCTGACATGATCCCCGGGGTGAACCGCCCCGCCGCAGCCCGCAGGATCCTCGGTCTCCTCCGCGAGGAGCTGCCCGCCCTCTCCGCGGGCACCGTCCTCCTCGTCGCGGGCGCGGGGCTGTCGCTCCTCTACCCGCAGGGGATCCGCGCCATCGTCGATGGCGCCATCGCCGGCCGGGATCCCCGGCAGGTGACGCGGATCGCGCTCCTCCTCGGCGGGCTCGCTGTGCTCCAGGGCGCCGCGATCGCCGGGCGGCACCTCCTCTTCTCGCTCGCGGGCGAGCGCGGCGTGCGCCGCGTGCGGGAGCGGCTCTACGCGAGCCTGCTCGGGCAGGAGGTCGGGTTCTTCGACGCGTCGCGGACGGGCGAGCTCGTCTCCCGCCTCGGGACGGACTGCGCGACCCTGCAGAACCTCGTCTCCGCGCAGGTCTCGATGACGTTCCGCCACGCCATCACGGCGCTCGGCGGCGTCGTCCTGCTCTTCCTCACCTCGCCGCGGCTCACCGTGGTCATGCTGCTCGTCGTGCCGCCGGTCGCGCTCGGCGCCGTCTGGTACGGCCGGAAGGTGCGCGCCCTCGCGCGCCGCTACCAGGACGCGCTCGCGGACGCGAGTCACGTCGCGGAGGAGTCGCTCTCCGCCATCCGCACGGTGCGGGCGTTCGTCGCCGAGGACGCGGAGCGCGCGCGCTACGGGCGCGCGGTGGACGACGCCTACGACGCCGCGCGCCGCCGCGCCCTCGCCGGCTCGACCTTCATGGGCTCCGCGGCGGCGGGGGGCTACGCCGCGATGGCGGCGGTGCTCGGGTACGGCGGCACGCTCGTCGCGCGCGGCGCGCTCACGCCGGGGGCGCTCACCGCGTTCCTCGTCTACACGCTCCTCATCGCGATGAGCCTCGGCGCGCTCGCGGAGATCTGGGCGGAGGCGATGCGCGGCCTCGGCGCGGCCGACCGGGTGTTCGCCCTCATGGACCGCGTGCCGGCCATGCCGCTGCGGGGCGGCGCCGTCCCCGCGCCGGTGGCCACGCGCGCCCGCGCGGACGCGGGCGGGGCGCGGATCTCGCTCGAGGCCGTCCGGTTCGCCTACCCGACTCGCCCCGAGGTCGAGGTCCTCGCCGGCCTCGACCTCGACATCGCGAGCGGCGAGGTCGTCGCGCTCGTCGGCGCGTCGGGCGCGGGAAAGACCACCATCGGCGCGCTCGTCGGCCGGCTGTACGATCCGACGGCGGGGCGCGTCCTGCTCGAGGGCCACGACCTGCGCGAGCTCGACCCCGCCTGGGTGCGCGCGCAGATCGGGGTGGTCCCGCAGGATCCGGTGCTCTTCTCCGCGACCGTCGAGGAGAACGTCCGGTACGGCCGCCCGGGCGCCTCGCACGAGGAGGTCGTCGCCGCCTGCCGCGCGGCCCACGCGGACGCGTTCGTCCGCGCCTTCCCCGAGGGCTACGCGACGAAGGTCGGCGAGCGCGGGCAGCAGCTCTCCGGCGGGCAGCGGCAGCGGGTCGCGATCGCCCGCGCCGTCCTCAAGGACCCGCGGATCCTCCTCCTCGACGAGGCGACGAGCGCGCTCGACGCGGAGTCGGAGGCGCTCGTCCAGGACGCGCTCGAGCGGCTCATGGTGGGGCGCACGGCGATCG
>JAHWYA010000560.1 GCA_020028115.1 Anaeromyxobacter sp. | reverse complement strand
CCCGGGGACTCCCCTCGAGCGCGTCGAGGTCGCGCTCGCGGCGGCCGACGCGCGCATCCTCGCGGCGTGGCTGCACGGGCTCCCTCCTCCGGAGCGGCGCGCCCTCGGGCCGCGGATCCGGCTCCTCGCCGGGCCGCGCGGCCGCGGCGCGAGCCCCCGCGCGTACCGCGACGCGCTGCGAGCGCACCTCGCCGATCTCGCCCGGGCGGCCGGGCTCACCTGCCTCCGCGGATCCGTGTAGACTCCCGCCCCCATGCCCGCCAAGCCCGAGAGCTCCTCCTCGTGCAGCTGCGGCGGCTGCGGGTACGTCGTCGAGCAGGTGCTCGGGAAGCCCGCCCGCGCCCGCCGCTGCGACTGCCAGCAGGCCTGCCCCCGCTGCAACGAGACCGGGTACACCCTCGTCCCCACCGGCGCGTCGCAGGTGGCGCAGGTCTGCTCCTGCCGCCACCTCGACGAGCGCATCGAGGTCTTCAACCACATCGGGATCCCCGCGGCGGTGGCGAAGGCGTCGTTCGCGTCCTTCAAGGAGTACTCGCCGGACCACGCCAGGGCGAAGTCGGTCGCGGACGACTTCGCCAAGAAGTTCCGGCCGGACCAGGCGACCAAGGGATTCCTCCTCTACGGACGGCCGGGCGCGGGGAAGACCCACCTCCTCGTCGCGGCGCTCCGCTACCTCGCGCTCGAGAAGGGGATCCCGGGGAAGTACGTCGAGTTCATGCTGCTCCTCTCGGACATCCGGGCGGGCTTCAACCAGAACCGCAGCCACATGGACATCCTGCGGCCGCTCCTCCACGTCCCCGTGCTCGCCATCGACGAGCTCGGGAAGGAGCGCGGCACGGAGTGGGAGCGGTCGATGCTCGACGAGCTCATCAGCCGCCGCTTCAACTCCGGGCTCGCGACCCTCTTCGCGACGAACTACTTCCTCGACGAAGGCGAGAACCCGGTGCGGGAGGAGCCCGGGCGCATGGTCCGGACCCGGACGCCGGACTTCGCCCGCGAGGCGGAGTCCATGACGCTGCCGAAGCGCGTCGGCGAGAGGATCCACTCGCGGCTGAACGAGATGTGCAGGTTCGTGAAGCTCGACCCCGGCCACGACCAGCGCAGGGACGGCGCGGGCGCGGGCGGCCTGTGGAAGGGCTGAGGGCGAGAGGTCCTACGGGACGTCGACCGTGTAGACGGCGCTGCTGCTCGGGTCCGTCCACCACACCGTCGGGTACCGGACCGCGACGCCCACCGGCCCGTAGCTGTAGCCGACGTCCACGACCCGCTGGTCCCACGGCCGCCACATCTGCACGGTCCCGTAGAACCAGTTCGTGAAGTAGACGCCGTTCGAGTCGGCGGTGATGTCGACGGCGAGCGGCGAGTCGGGCTGGGGCGGAACGTGCGTGACGATGGGCCCGCTCCCGTCCACGGGCGTGGAGCGGACGCTCCCGTCCACCTCGGAGATCCAGAACAGGCGCGGGACCGGCGCGTAGTACGTGTTCTCGAACACCGCGAGGCGGGTCGGGATCCCGGTGGCGATGGCGAGGCTGCCGTCCGTGTACGTGGTCGTCCCGCCCGAGTTCCTGACGTCCATCCAGCGGATCTCCCCGCCGGAGGTGTTCACCCCGTAGAAGGTCCGGGTTCCCCAGGTCGCGAACCCGAGGACGCCGCTCGCGTTCCCGAGCCACTGCATCCCCCCGACCGGATCCCACCCGTACAAGCCGCTGTTCGAGGCGTTCGTCGAGAAGAGGAAGGCGCCGTTGACCCCGCCGGGGTTCACGTCGATTCCCTCGATGCGCTCGCCCGGGATCGCCGCCGTGCGGAAGTAGCCCGTCCACAGCGACGCGGGCGTGCTGGGCGGGCCGAGGAGGTTCGCGATGTCGTAGATCACGAGCGAGCCGTAGGGGGAGGCGTCCGGGACGGTCCCGCTCGCGACGAGCGAGTCGTAGCCGTAGAGGCTCGACATCCACCTGGTCTCACCGAGCCCCATGGCGATCTCGACCTGGGTCTCGACGTTCCAGAGCGAACCACCGTCCACGTCCGGGTCGAGGACGTAGACGGAGGAGTTGACGTTCCGGATGCCGACGGGCGTGGTGCGCCTGACGGCCGAGACCACGGCGCCCTTGCACGCGCCGCGGGTGCACTCGAGGGAGGCGCAGACGTTCCCGCAGGCCCCGCAGTTGAACGCGTCGTTCTGGAGGACGTTCCGCTCGCAGCCGTTCGAGCCCGGAGAGCCGAGGTCGAAGTCGCAGTCGCCGTAGCCGTACTCGCAGTCGACGTCGCAGAACGACGTGGTGGCACCGAGGCAGTACGCGACGGTGTGCGCGCCGCCGCCGGGGCACGGCGCGCACGAGACGTCGCCGCAGCCCGTGGCCGGATCGTCCATCGGGACGCACTTGAAGCCGCACGCCTTGAGCCCCTGCGCGAGGCACTCGGCCGAGGACTTCGGCTCGAGCTCGTCCGTGTTCACGACGCAGGCGGAGAGCGCGAGGAGGAGCGGGGCGACTCGAAGGGCGCGCATGGCTAGAAGCTCCCCGTCGCGACGAGGGCGAGGCGGCCGTCGGCGTCGACGGTCGGGGCGGCCGAGATTCGTGGCGCCCGGGTCCTCCAGAAGAGCCATCCGGACACTCCGGTCAGCGCG
>JAHWYA010000559.1 GCA_020028115.1 Anaeromyxobacter sp. | reverse complement strand
TCAGCGGCGCGGCCCCGGCGGGTCCGGCGAGCGAGGCGATCGCGGCGGCGAGCGCGAGCGTTGCCGTCCTCGCCGCTCGCGCGGCGCGGGTGGTCTCCAGGCGGTCCAAGTTCGCTCCTCCTTGGCCCCCGTCGGAGGCCCCGGATGGACTGTACCAAAGCAGCGGGACGAGCGGCTGACTAATGGTGAACCACAGCGATGACGCAGGTGCGGGCGTGTGCGACGCGGGCGTACCTGCACGAAGGGGGGTCCTCGGCTAGAGTGCATCCCGGAGGTGGACGTGGCGGAGGTGGACGATCTTCGGGCGGCGTGCGCGGAGGCGGCGCGGCTGGGCGGCGCGGTGCTCCGGGAGAAGTGGGGCAAGGTCCGGACCATCGAGCTGAAGGGCGGCATCGACCTCGTCACCGACGCGGACCGCGCGAGCGAGGCGGCGATCCTGGGGTTCCTCTCCCGGAGGTTCCCGGGAGCCGCCGTGCTCGCCGAGGAGTCGGGGGCGAGCGGCGCGGGCGCGGGCGGGCTCCGGTTCTTCGTCGACCCGCTCGACGGCGCGACCAACTACGCGCACGGCGTCCCGCACTTCGCGGCGAACGTCGCGGTGGCCGACGGCGCCGGGCTCGCGGCGGGCGCGACCTACGACCCGCTGCGGGACGAGCTCTACGATGCCGGCCGCGGGCGCGGCGCCGCGCTGAACGGCGCGAAGCTCCGCCACTCCGGGCGCGACGAGCTGCGCGGCGCGCTCCTCGTCACGGGCTTCCCGTACGACGTGCACGACCGCTACGACGAGCCGCTGCGCCTGTTCGGCGCGTTCATCCGGCGCGCGCGGGCGGTGCGCCGGTTCGGCAGCGCCGCGCTCGACCTCGCCTACGTCGCGGCGGGCCGGTTCGACGGGTTCTGGGAGCTCGGGCTCAAGCCGTGGGACGTCGCCCCCGGGATCCTCATCGCGCGCGAGGCGGGCGCCGCGGTCACCGATCTCTCGGGCGGCGACGGCATGCTGGCGAGCGGCGACATCGTCGCGTCGGCCCCGGCGCTGCTCGCGCCGATGCTCGCGATCATCGCGGAGGCGCGCGGGCGCTAACGCGCGGCGGTACCCGCCGCCTCGGGCGGCGTCTCGGCGGGCGGCGGCGCGTCTCGCAGCGGCTCCGGCGGCGGCGGACCCGCGCGCCGTGGCGGAGCGGCGCCCGCCTCGAAGTCGATCGCGAGGAGCGACTCCGGATCGACGAGGAGCCCGGCGGCGCGCGCGCTGAAGTGGAGGTGAGGCCCGGTGGAGCGACCGGTCGACCCGGCGAGGCCGAGCGGGTCGCCCTGGCGGACCTTCGCGCCCTTCCGGACGAGGACCCGGTCGAGGTGGAAGTACAGGGTGAACAGGTCCGCCCCGTGCCACACGGCCACGGTCTTCCCGGAGTAGTAGCAGTCGCGGGCGAGCACGACCTCGCCGTCGTTCGCGGCGTGGACCGGCGCGCCGCGGGGCGCGTCGATGTCGAGCCCGTAGTGCACGCTCTCCTTCTTCCCGTTGAACACCCGCTGGTCGCCGTAGCGGCCGCGGCGCGCGCCGTCGTGGGGCCAGGCGAAGCGCGCCGAGAAGAGGGGCGGCGCGAAGGGTCGATCGTACGCGGCGGCGAACGCGGCGTGGTCGCGCGCGATCCGCTTCTTCACCGACGCGGGCGGGGTCACGAACTTCGGCGAGACGGTGAGCGCCTTCGACGGGAACCCGGGCTCCACCACGGTGAGCGTCGCGGACGAGCGCGCGAGGTCGAGCTCGCCCTCGACGAGCTCCACCGTCGCCGGTCCCGGGGGCGTCTCGATCGGCAGCGCGCCGAGCCCCCACGTCTCGCCGCCCCGCGGCCAGAACCGCAGCGGCCGCCCCGCGATGGCGCCGGAGACGGGCGGCCCACCGGCGGGAGGGCGGACGACGCGCACGAGGACCACGTCGCCGGGGCGCACGACCTCGGGGACGAGCACGATCCGGCTCGGGGAGGGCGCCCCCGCGGGCGCGGCGAGGGCGACGAGCGCGACGAGGACCGCGGGGGCGAGCATCCAGGTGAGCATAGGCGCGCCGCGCGGGAAGCGCGAGCCGCCGTTCGGAGCCCGGAGGCTACTCGGGGAGCCCGAGCTCCGCCCGGAGCGACTTCACGATGCGGAAATACTCGGACCGCGTGTGCTTCACGTTGAGGATGTGGAAGTCCTGCTTCGCGAGGCCGACGCAGCCGAAGCAGTACGAGCACTCCGAGCACGAGCGGCAGAGCACGAGGTAGTTCGAGCGCGTGCAGTTCTCGGACGAGACGCAGTACGCGCAGTCGTGGCAGCCCGTGCAGTCGACGCAGTGGGTGAGGTGCGTCGAGGACCGGCAGCCCCGCGAGTGCGTGCAGCGGAAGCACTCCTCGCAGTCCGTGCAGAACATGCAGGACACGCAGCGGCGGCAGCCCTCGCACCGCATCGACCCGGGGTTGTCGTCCTCCGCCGCGTACTCGCGCAGCAGCCGCTGGAGCTCCGACTCGAACGCGCGCCGGGACAGCGTGGGCGGCGGGGGAGGGCGGACCGCCTCGAACGTCCCCTTCGCCGTGTCGACGAAGCCGGAGGACGTGATCTCGCGGACGGCGGGCCGCGGCGGCGTCACGAGCGCCTC
>JAHWYA010000558.1 GCA_020028115.1 Anaeromyxobacter sp. | reverse complement strand
GCGCAGCTACGCGCCGGGGACCGAGTTCCACATCGCGCGCATCGAGATGGTCGCCAACACCGGCACCTACCTCGACACGCCCTCTCACCGCTTCGAGGGCAAGCCCGACCTCGCCCTCGTGCCGCTCGACGCCCTCGCGAACCTCGAGGGCGTCGTGCTCCGCCCGTCCGTCGCGGGCCGCGCGATCGGCGTCGCCGCGCTCGGCGCCGGCGACGTCCGGGGGAAGGCGGTCCTCGTGCAGACGGGCTGGGACCGGCACTTCGGGACGCCGGCCTACGGGCAGGGACACCCCTTCCTCACGAGGGACGCGGCGGAGCGCCTCCGCGAGGGCGGCGCGGCGCTCGTCGGGATCGATTCCCTCAACATCGACGACACGGCCGACGGCGCGCGGCCGGTCCACACCGCGCTGCTCGGCGCCGGGATCCTCGTCGTCGAGCACCTCACGAACCTGTCCGCCCTGCCCGCCGCCGGCTTCCGCTTCTTCGCCGTGCCTCCCCGGGTGCGCGGGATGGGGACGTTCCCGGTGCGCGCGTTCGCGCTCGTGCCATGACGGACGAGCAGCGCGCCCGAGCCGTTCTCCGAGGACCCCGTGCGCCTCCGTGACGTCGCCGAGCTGTTCGTGCTCGCCGCCCTGTGGGGAGGCTCGTTCCTGTTCATGCGCATCGCGGCGCCCGCGCTCGGCGCCGTGCCGGTGGCGGCGGCTCGCGTCACCATCGCCGCGCTGCTGCTCGTGCCGCTGCTCGCGCTGCGCGGCGGGATGGGAGAGCTCCGCGCGCGCGCGGGAGCGGTCGCCGTGGTCGGCGTCATCAACTCCGCCCTGCCGTTCGCGCTCATCGCCTACGCGACCCTCTCGCTCACCGCCGGGTTCGCGTCGATCCTGAACGCCACCTCGCCCCTGTGGGGCGCGCTCGTCGCGCACCTGTGGCTGCGGGAGCGCCTCGCCCGCATCCGCGTCGTGGGCCTCGCGGTGGGCTTCGCCGGCGTGGCGCTCCTCGTGTGGGGGAAGGCCTCCGTCCGCGCGGGCGGCGGCGGCGGCCTCGCCATGGTCGCGCTGCTCCTCGCGACGCTCTCCTACGGCGTCGCGGCGAGCTACACCAAACGTCACCTGGGGAGCACGAGCCCGCTCGCGGTCGCGGCCGGCAGCCAGCTCGCGGCCGCCCTCGTGCTCCTGCCGCTCGCGGCGGCGTCCTGGCCGCGAGGAGCGGTGTCGCTCCCGGTGTGGGCGTCGGTCCTTGCGCTCGGGGTGGCCTGCACCGGCATCGCCTACACCCTGTACTTCCGGCTCATCCAGAACATCGGCCCGGCCCGGGCGATCGCGGTGACCTTCCTCGTCCCGGCGTTCGCGACGGCGTGGGGCTGGCTGTTCCTCGGCGAGGCCGTGACGGGACCGATGATCCTCGGCGGCGTCGTGGTCCTCGGCGGCACCGCGCTCGCGACGGGCCTCGTGGGGCCGCGAGCGGCCACCGCCGCGCCCCGCGCGTCCGGCAGGGCGGCTCGGGCGCAATGACCATGCGCGACGCCGGCAGCGCCTCTCGCCTCGCCCCCGCCATCGCGGTGATCGCCGCGTCGGTGCTGTTCGGCACCACCGGCACCGCCCAGGCGCTGGGGCCGGGGTCCACGACCGGGCTCGGCGTCGGCGCGGTCCGACTCACGGTGGGCGCGGCGACGCTCGCGGCGCTGGCCCTCGCGCGACGGCCGGCGGGCGGCCGGCGCAGGTGGCGAAGCCATCTGGTCGCGCTCCTGATCGGCGCCGTCGCGGTCGCCGCCTACCACCTGCTCTGGTTCGCGGGTCTCCGGCGCACGGGGGTGGCCCTCGGCACCATCGTGGGCATCGGGAGCGGCCCGGTCTTCGCGGGGCTGATCCACCTCGTCCTGCGGCGGACCCCACTGTCCCGGTCCTGGACCGCCGGGACCGCGCTCACGGTGGCCGGAGCCGCGCTGCTGGGCGCGAGGGGCGCGGGGGGGCTGTCGGCCGATCCCCTGGGGCTCGCCTGCGTCGTCGGCGCGGGGTTCGGCTACGCCGTCTACGCAGAGGGGGCCAAGCACGCGATCGCGGGCGGGCTCGATCCCGCCGGCGCGATGGCGGGCGTCTTCGTCATGGCGGCCGTCCTCACCGGCCCGGTGCTCCTCGTCGAGCCGATGAGCTGGCTCCTCACGCCCCGAGGGGCCGCCCTGGGTTTGCACCTCGGCGTCGTCACCCTCGGCCTCGGCTACACGCTCTACGGGTGGGGGCTCCACCGCCTTCCGGTGCCGACCGTAGTCACGCTCACCCTCGCGGAGCCCGTCGCCGCGGCCCTGCTCGGCGTGGCGGTCCTGGGCGAGCGCCTCGATCCGCGAGGGTGGATCGGGGTGGCGCTGATCACCGTGGGGCTGTCGCTCGCGGTGCGGGGCGGCAGCGAGCCTGCTCGCGAAGCGGTCCCCCTGACGCCGTGAGCGGCCTTGCGTCGGGCCCCGGCGCCCGAAGCGCGGCGCGCGCCCGGCGGTGCGCGCTAGAATGGATGTGCGGGGCCGCCTGCGAGGGTCCGTGGAGACTCGATTCGACTACCTGGTCGTCGGCGGCGGCATGGCGGGGGTCTCCGCCGCATACGAGCTCGCCCGGCACGGGAGCGTGTGCGTCCTGGAG
>JAHWYA010000081.1 GCA_020028115.1 Anaeromyxobacter sp. | reverse complement strand
AGGGGAGGACCGCGCCGTCCTTCACCTCCCACACGACCGTCGCGAGCTGGTTCACGAACGAGCGGTTGTGGGAGACGAACAGGAGCGTCCCGGCGTAGCCGCGCAAGGCCTCGATGAGCGCCTCGGACGAGTCGAGGTCGAGGTGGTTCGTCGGCTCGTCGAGGAGGAGCAGGTTCGCCGGGCGCAGGAGCAGCTTCGCGAGGGCGACGCGGGCCCGCTCCCCGCCGGAGAGGACGCCGACCCTCTTCTCGACGTCGTCGCCGGAGAAGAGGAACGAGCCGGCGACGCCCCGCACGTACGCCTCGCCCTGGTCGGGGACGAGGTCCCAGAGCGTGTCGAGGACCGTGCGGTCCGGGTTGAGCGTACCGGCCGTCCGGACCGGGACGTGCGCGAGCGCAGGGGCGGCCGGATGAGGCTGCCCCAGAGCGAGCGGGGGGTCCGGGGGGTGCTGTTCCCCCCGGTCGAAATGATGCTGGGCGTAGTAGCCCGCGACGACCGAGTGGCCGAGCCGGATCTCGCCCGCGTCGGCGGCGAGCTCGCCCGCGACGAGCTTCAGGAGCGTCGACTTGCCCGCGCCGTTCGGGCCGATGACCGCGACCCGCTCGCCGCGCTGCACCGCCGCGTCGAGGCCGCGGTAGACCGTCTTCGAGCCGAAGGCCTTCGAGAGCCCCTCGATCCGCAGCACCTCCCGCCCGGAGCGCGGCGCCTCGGCGAACCGGAACCGGAGCGTGGCGCGGTGCTCGAGGGTCCGCACCTCCTCCATCTTGTCGAGCAGCTTCTCCTTCGACTTCGCCTGCGCCGCCTTGGTGGCCTTCGCGCCGAACCGCTCGATGAAGGTCTCGAGCTGCGCCCGCTTCGCGGCCTGGCGCTTCGCCTGGGACTCGAGCCGCTCCTCCTCCTCGGCCCGCTGGCGGCGGTAGTCGTCGTAGTCGCCCGTGTAGCTCCGCAGCCCCTCCGGCTCGAGCGCGAGGACGCGATCGATCTGGCGGTTCAGGAACTCGCGGTCGTGCGAGACGAGGAGGAGCGCCTTGCGCGTGCCGCGCAGGAACGCGTCGAACCACTCGAGGGTCGGCACGTCGAGGTGGTTCGTCGGCTCGTCGAGGAGGAGGAGCTCGGGGTCCTGCAGGAGGAGGCCGGCGAGCGCCGCGCGCATCTTCCACCCGCCGGAGAAGGTGCGCGCGGGGCGGCCGAGGTCCTCCTCCGAGAACCCGAGGCCGCCGAGGATCCGCTCGGCGCGGCGCCGGCCGTAGTGCTCCTCGAAGTGATCGAGCTCCTCGTGCAGCTCCGCGAGCGCCTGCGAGAGCTCGAGCTGCTCCTCGGCCTCGCGCGCCACGGCGAGCCCGGTCTCGGCCTGGAGGAGCCGGTCCTCGAGGGCGGTCCGCCCCGGGACGATGGACAGGACCGCGTCGACGAGCGGTAGGTCCGGCAGCGTCGCCACGTCCTGCGGGAGGTAGCCGGCGCGCGCCCCGCGGCGCAGCACGAGCTCCCCCGCGTCGGCGTGGGCGGTCCCGGCGAGGATCCGCATGAGCGAGGACTTCCCCGTGCCGTTCGCGCCGACGAGCCCGATCCGGTCGTGGGGCCCGATGGTGAAGCTCGCGCCATCGAGGACGATCTTGGGGCCGAAGGCGAGGGAGAGCGCTTTCGCGGCGACGAGGCTCATGGGCGGGCGGGGCGGGGTAGGAGTTAACGTTTCTTCAAGCTCCGAACAAGGGCGCGACACCGGCCGGGCGCATCCTCCTCACCGTCCCCAGCCCGACTTCCGGGCGGGGAGCACCCGGCCACCGGCCGGAGGAGGAGAACATGAGGAAGCGCTTCGGTGGTCTCGCGGTCGCGCTCGTCGCGGTGATCGGGGTGGTGGCGCTGACCGGGTTCCGAGGCGGCTGCGGCGGTCACGGCCACGGCCGCGACCCCGCGCAGCTGGCGGCGTTCGTCACGGACCGGGTGGACGACGCGCTCGACGACCTCGACGCGACGCCCGACCAGCGCGCGCGCGTCCACGCGCTGAAGGACCGGCTGCTCGCCGCCGGCAAGGACGCCCACGCCGGCCACGACGAGGCGCGCGCCGCGCTCCTCGCCGAGTGGAAGGCGGACGCGCCGGACCGGACGAAGCTCCACGCGCTCGTCGACGCCCGCGTCGAGGCGCTCCGCAAGCTCGGGCACGAGGCGGTGGACGCCGGGGTCGAGGTGCACGGCGTCCTCACGCCGGAGCAGCGCGCGAAGCTGACGAAGAAGATCGAGCGGTGGCACCGGTAGCGAGGCGTGGAGCGCCGGGAGACGTGGACGTGGACGTGGACGTGGACGGGAGCTGAACACGAGCGGTTCGGGCTCGCGACCACGACCACGCCCACGACCACGACCACGACCACGACCACGTTGCACGTTATGATCTCCTCCATGCCGGCGACCCCGCTCCTCGTCCTCCTCGTGGAGGACGACCACAGGCTCGCGACGCTGACCCGCGAGTACCTCGAGGGCCACGGCATCGCGGTCGTGCACGTGGGCGACGGGCGGAAGGGGCGGGACGAGGCGCTCACGGGACGGTACGACGCCGTCCTCCTCGATCTCATGCTCCCGGGGAAGGACGGCCTCGAGGTCTGCCGCGAGGTCCGGGCCCGCTCCGACGTCCCCATCGTCGTCCTCACCGCGCGCGGCGAGGAGGCGGACCGGGTGATGGGGCTCGAGCTCGGCGCGGACGACTACCTCGCGAAGCCCTACTCGCCGCGCGAGCTCCTCGCCCGGATCCGGGCGGTGGTCCGGCGGGCGCGGGGGAAGGCGGGCCCGGCGAACGAGGCGGTCCGCGTCGGCGGGCTGGTGATCGACCCCGCCGCCCGCCGCGTGACGCTCGACGGGCGGGAGGTCGCGCTCACCGGGTACGAGTTCGCGCTCCTCCACGCCCTCGCCCGGCGCGCGGGGCGGGTGCTCGCCCGCGAGCAGCTCATGGAGCTCGCGAAGGGGAGCGCCGAGGACGCCTTCGACCGCTCGATCGACGTCCACGTCTCGCGCCTGCGGCAGAAGCTCGGCGACGATCCCAAGCGGCCGCGGCTCATCAAGACGGTGCGCGGCGCGGGGTACCTCCTCGCGGGGGAGGCGGAGTGACCGCCTCCCGCGGGCGCCGCGGGCACGGCCCGCTCTTCTGGCGCATCTACCTGCATGGCGTGATGCTCCTCGTCCTCGTCGGGCTCGCGGTCGCGGCGGTCGGGTTCGCGCTGCGACGCGGGGCCGAGTGGGGCCCCGGCGGGCCGCCGGCGCGCTACGCGGCGGACCGGATCGCGGAGCTCACCGGCGACCCGGCCGGCCTCGAGCGGGAGCTCGCGCGCGTGAAGGAGGCGTTCGGCGTCGAGGCCTCGGTCTACGCGGCCGACGGGCGGCTCCTCGCGACGAGCGCGCCGGAGCCGGAGCCGGTGCCGGCGCCGCGGGCCGGCGGGCACCGCTTCGCCTGGAACGTTCGACTCCGCGACGGGGGCACCGTCGTCGTCCACTCGGCCCCGCACGATCCCGCGCGCGGGCTCTTCTTCATCGGCGCGGTGCTCGTCGCGCTCGCGCTCGCGTCGTTCCCGCTCGCGCGCTCCATCGCGGCGCCGGTCGAGCGGCTCACGGTCGCCGCCCGCGCCCTCGGGGAGGGGGACCTCTCCGCCCGCGCGAACGTCCGCGCCCGGGGCGAGCTCGGGGAGCTCGGGCGCGCGTTCGACGAGATGGCGGCCCGCCTCGAGGCGCTCGTGAAGGGGGAGCGCGAGCTCCTCGCGAACGTGTCGCACGAGCTGCGCACGCCGCTCGCGCGCATCCGCGTCGCCCTCGAGCTCGCGGCCGAGGGGGACCTCGAGCGCGCCCGGCGCTACCTCGGCGAGATCGGGCAGGACCTCGCCGAGCTCGACGGCCTCGTCGAGGACGTGCTCGCCGCCGCGCGCCTGGAGGTGCGGGGCGCCGCGGCGCTCCGCGTCGACGACCGGCCGGTCGACCTCGGCGCCGTCGCGCGCGAGGCCGCGGACCGGTTCCGGGCGTCGCACGAGGGCCGGGCGCTCGAGCTCGACGTCGCCGCTGGCCTGCCGCCGCTCCGCGGCGACGCGGCGCTGCTCCGCCGGCTCGTCGCGAACCTCCTCGACAACGCGGCGAAGTACTCGGAGCCGCCCTCGCCGGTGGCGCTCTCGGTGCGCCCGGACGGGGGCGGTGCGGTGCTCGAGGTGCGAGACCGCGGGATCGGGATCGCGCCGGAGGACCTGCCCCGGCTCTTCACGCCGTTCTTCCGGACCGACCGCAGCCGCGCTCGCGGGACGGGGGGGACCGGGCTCGGGCTCGCGCTCGCCAAGCGGATCGCCGAGGCGCACGGCGGCGACGTCTCCGCGGCGAGCGGGGCGGGGGAGGGGACGACCTTCCGCGTCCGCCTCCCCGCCGCCCCGGCGCAATAACGACGCTGCTCGCATCAGAAGCTCACCGAGGAGCGCGACCTCCTGCGCGCTTCGCACGACCTGGAGCTCGGTCGGGATGCCGCGAGCGATGAGGAACGCGCCCGTGAGCGTGACCTCCTGCTTGTAGAGGGCCTTCCGGAGCTCGGGCGCGAGGGTGCGCTCGCCCTTCGGGCGCAGCTTGATCGCCTGCTGCAGCCCGTGCTCCTTGATCGAGGCCGCGAGCGCGAAGGGGCGCGCTCTGAGTGATCGCGGTCGCCTTGCGATTGGGCTTCTTCTTCTTGGCCGTGGACGCCATCGGGCTCCTCCGAGGGGAACAGGCGGCACCGCGCCGCCACGCCTAAGCGGGCGGCGCGGCGCAGCCGGACCGGTGGTGTCGAGCGTGGGGCGGGGCTACTGCGGCTTGACGAGGTCCTGCGCCCACGCCGGAACGGGCTCGCTCGCATGTACGAGCGTGCCGCGCTGGAACGTTGCGACGGCACGAAAGGGATGGTCGGCGTCGCAGTTGTCGTAGAGGAAGACGTGCGGGAGCTCGCGGACCGCGCGCCGGAGATTCCCGAGGGTGCGAGGGAAGCGGGCCTCGAGCTTCTCCGTCGGAACGTCGTGGCCGCCGCTCAGGACGCGGTGGACGACGCGGGCTTCCGAGGTGGCGACGTCGGGGAGGCCGATGAAGCAGAGGATGACGGTGTAGCCCTGGGCGGCGGCGTTCGTCAGGAAGGCGAGCTTGTCGCCGGCCGGGTCCGAGAACACCGTCTCGAAGACGAAGCTCTGCTTCTCGGTGACGAGTGCGGTGCGGACCTGGGCGGCGAGGTCGGCCGCCTCGTACGCGGTCGCCTCGAGCTCGCGCGCGAGGTCGTCAGCGTTGATGTAGCGGAACCCGAGCTCGGCGAGGTGAAGCCGATAGAAGGTCGTCTTGCCGGCGCCGTTCGGGCCGGCGATCGCGATGACGACCGGGCGCCGGTCGAGCGGCAGGGTGTCCACGAGAGACGTCATCGCGGGAGCGCCGGGAGAGGAGGGCTCAGTGGTCCTTGACTGGCGTGAAGGTCCGCTTGATTAAGCGGCCGACCGTGCGCTTGCCGTCCTCGTCGATCTTCAGGACGAGGCCGGGGCGGCCGGGCGCGGACGAGAAACGGGGGTACGGAGCGGATGCGAGGCCGGCGGCTGAGCGCGCGCGCCCCGCGGGCGTGTCGATGTCGTTGAGCCGCTCTGAGAGGAGAGGTACCGGCTGGCGACGCTTCAGCTTGAGGGCGGTGGAGGGGCGCACGGCGGCTTCGATCGCGCGGCCCAGGCGAGCCCAGTACTCGATCTGGCCGGCGATGGAACGCTCGGACTCCTCGGCGACGAGGCGGGCGTCGAGCATGAGGTTGTCGGAGAGCTTCACAGGCTGTCCCATGAAAGTAACGGTAGCACCGCGCTACCTGGGTTGCAAAGGGCCCCCCGGGAGGGCCCTATTCTCCCCCGCTCGTCGTCTTGAACACGCTCCCCCAGCTCGTCCCGACATAGATCTCGTCCGGCGTGCCCGGCACGTCCGAGAGGCACCGCGTGGAGCGGCCGTACAGCCCGGTCCCGACGGGCACGAACGTCGCGCCGCCGTCGCGCGACAGCTCGACGGGGCCGAAGAGCGACGCGGAATAGAGCTCCCCCGGCTGCGCGAGGAGGTCCGCGTACTGCACGAGCCGCTTCGTCCAGGTCGCTCCGTCCGTCGTCGTGTGCAGGCCCTGGCTCGACGTGGCCCACACCGTGCTGCCCGGAGCCGCCGGGCGACCTCTCGGATAACGTGGTCCGCCGCCACGGGGCCGTGCGCCTCGAACATCGACTTGAGGACCGTCGAGCCGACGAGGATGGTGTCGCCAGTCCGGAGAGGACCTCCTCGTCGACCTTCTTGCCGTTGACCATCGTTCCGTTGGTAGCTCTACTGTACGAGGGTTGCACTTGCGGTGGCGAAGGAGGAGATCCGATCGGGATGGGCGATCATGACTGTGGGTGCAGCGCGCGGATCTGAGGGCGAGTTGTCGTGCCACGCGATCAGCGCGGGAGGGGTGAGTTGACGTAGCGATCATCTGTGGCATCACCGGGAGGGGACGACCTTCCGCGTCCGCCTCCCCGCCGCCCCGGCTCCCGGGGCGCGCGCCGCTACATGAAGTAGACGCGCAGGAAGAACAGGCCCTGCGTCGCCCGCGCCGAGCCGCCCTGGATCGTCCGGCTGGCGACGCCGGTCTCCAGGCGCTTCACGTCCCCCACCGAGGTGTACTCGAGCTGCCCCTCGACCCCGACCGAGAACCACGGGCTCGGGAGGTACTCGCCGCCGAAGACCGCGGCGAGCGTCGTGTTCCGCTCGGTGTCCTTCCGCAGCACCGTCGCGCCGAGGCGCGTCTCGTCCTTGAGCCAGGTGGAGACGAGGCGGACGCCGCCGTAGAGGTTCGCCGCCTGCGCGACCGGCTTCAGCACGACGACGCCGACGCCGAGGGCGAACGAGGAGTCCTTCGTGTCGTCCGCGTCGTCCGTCACCGAGATCCACCCGAGCTGCGGCTCGATCCGGACGTTGGGGGCGACGTAGAACGGCACGTAGAGGCTCGTCGGGGGATCGAACACGGACGTGCCGAACGTGTTGCCGGCGGTGAGGACGTTCGCGTTCAGCGAGACGCCGAGCCCGAGGCGGG
>JAHWYA010000557.1 GCA_020028115.1 Anaeromyxobacter sp. | reverse complement strand
GCGAGCTCGAGGCGCGCGTTCCCGTCGGGCCCCGCCACCGCCTGGCCGCGCGCCACCGCCCGGCCGGACTCGTCGACGAGCTCGGCGTCGACGCGGCGGCCCGCGCCCGGACCCCAGTCGGGCGCGCGCATCGAGACGGAGAGCCCCACCGGGGAGCCCGGCTCGACCGCCGGGGAGTCGGGCTCGACCTGGATCGGCGCGAGCGCCGGGTCGCGCACCAGCCAGCGGATGGCCGAGGACCAGAACCTCAGATACTCCCGGTTCCCTTGCCCGGACTCGGCGGCGAGGAAGCCCCACCGCCACGAGCCGTCCGTCGTCACCGCGAGCGTGCGCCCGGCGCCGACCTCGCGCACCGCGACGAGGGGGGCGGGCCGGCCCTGGACGTAGACCGCGGGCGACTCGAGGAGCACCGCCGCGCCCTGCCCGGGCGCGAGGGCCCGGGTGAGGTTCACGGTGCCGGGGGGCGGGAGCGCGCTCCAGGCCGCCTCGTTCTGGGAGTCGCCGGGCGCGAGGCTGGAGAGCGGGTGGCGGCGCCCCTCGGCGGTGAGCCGCGGCCTCGCGTCGGTGTCGACGATGTTCGAGCCGTCGATGGGCGCGACGGGCAGCACCTCGCCGAGCGCGGTCGCGCCGTAGCGTGCGTCGCCGAAGCTCTGCTCGCCGCCGACCATCGCGAGGCCGCCGCCGTTCCTCACGTAGTCGCGCAGGTTCGGGAGGAAGCGCTCGATCTCGAGGCCGCGGTACGGCGCGAACGCGAAGTTCACGAAGAGGACCGCGTCGAAGGTCCGGAGCTGCTCGCCGAAGATCTCGGAGACGGGAAAGGGAATGAGCGAGAGGTCCGACTGCGGGCCGGGGTCGTCCGCGTTCGACCGGAGGATGAAGAAGGACACGAGGTCGACGTTCGGGTCCTGCTTGAGCAGGCCGCGCAGGAACCGCACGTCCCAGCTCGGCCGCCCCGCCACGAGGAGGACCCGGACGCGATCGCGGATGACCCGCAGCACGAACGAGCGGGTGTTGTTCTCGGCCACCGCCTCGCCCGGCAGGACCGGCGCGGCGACCGTGAACACGAACGTGCCGGTCTGGTCCGGCGCGAAGGAGAGCGGGACGGTGTACCGGTCCTTGCCGCGCTCCAGCCGGACCGTCGAGGAGGCGACGACCGCCCCCTCCCGCCGGAGCACGACCCGGACCTCCTCGTCCGGGAAGCCGCGCACCCGGAGCGTCGCCTCGACCGTCACGGTCGAGCGGACGAACGCGAAGTCGTCCACCGCGACCCGCTCGATGGCGAGGTCCTTCGGCGCGCTGCGGCCCACCGCGACCGCGTTCACCGGGACCCCGAGGGCGCGCACCTCGGCCCGCGCGTCCGGGCCGAGCCCGTCGGAGAGCCGGGCGTTGTCCGCGCCGTCGGAGACGACCAGCACGCCGGCGAGCTTCCGGCTCGAGCCGCCGGCGCCGCTCGCCACCCCGCGCAGCGCGGCGAGGAGGTCGGTGCGCCCCGCGCGCGGCGGGATCCCGCGCGTCGCCTCCGCGGCGTCGGTGGGGACGGCGTCCTCGCCGAAGGCGTACCACTCGAGGTCGACCCGGTCCGAGAGCCGCTCGAGCTCCCGGCGGTGCTCGGAGAGGAACGCCGCCGCCGCCGCGCTCCGCGCCGGCCCGTTGGGCTCGACGGGGAAGCCCATCGACCGCGAGCCGTCCACGAGGACGGCGAACCGGTTCCGGACGCGGGCCGTCTGCAGGAGCTCGACGGCGGGCTCGGCGAGGAGGAAGACCGCGAGCGCGGCGGCGACGAGCCGGAGCCCGAGCAGCGCGAGCCGGCGCCCCGGCCGCGGCTCGGGCCGGAGCCCGCGCCACGCGAGGGCCACCGCCGCGACGGCCGCCAGGGCGAGCAGCGCGAGCGCCCAGGCCGGGAGCGGCGAGAGCGCCGCGAGCCGCCACGCGTTGTAGCCGCCGCCTTCCACGCGCTCAGGGCTCCGGGGTCACTTCTGAAGTCCTCAAGACCGCCGCCGCAGGATGAAGGGCAGGTGCACCGCGTCGTCCTTGTAGTCGGTGCAGAGCGCGTACATCGCGAGGTTCACGCCGAGGCGGAGGGCGGTCTCGCGCTGCGGCTCGCCGCCGGGCGTGCAGGGGAACTCCCACTCGCCGTACTCGCTGCGCGCCCACGCGCCGCCCAGGTCGTTCTGCGAGTAGACGACCGCGAGGCGGCCGTCGAGCGCCTGCGCCTCGACCCAGGGCTTCACGAGGACGCGGCCGGCCTGGCGGTCGACGAGGTAGAAGCTCTTGTTCAGCACGTGGTCGCGGGCGACCGGCTGGAGCGGCGCGGAGGGGAGGACCCTCGCGAGCTCGCGGCGGGCCGACGCGTCGAAGCCGCTGCCGTCCGAGGCGTCCGCGGAGTCGACGAGGAGGAACCCGCCGTACTGCAGGAAGCGCCTCAGGCCGGCGCGCTCCGCCTCGGTGAGGGGCGGCATCGCGCCGGCGCCCGCGAGGACCAGCATCGGGTGCCGGTGGAGCCCCGGCCGGTCGAGCCGCACCACGGCGGGCTCGTTCGTGACCTCGATGGAGGTCCGGCGCGTGAGCTCCCACGCGAGCCGGCGCAGCGCCGTCGGCCGCGGGTTCCAGCTGCCGCCGTGCT
>JAHWYA010000556.1 GCA_020028115.1 Anaeromyxobacter sp. | reverse complement strand
TGGGTCGGGTCCTACCGGGAGAGCTTCGTGACGCCCATCGACGTGATCTTCGACCCGTCGCTCGCCGCCACCTTCGCGGGCGGTCGCCAGCGCCGGATCACCGGGAGGACGCCGTGAGGGCCGCCCTTCGCCTCGCCGCGGCCGCAGGCGCCGCCGCGCTCGCCGCGTGCACGGACACCGCGGCGCCCGAGCCGGGTGCGAACCTCTCCCAGCCGTCGGCGGTCGCGGTGTTCCGCGGCTACACGACGAAGTCCTCGCAGCTCCGGCCGTACGTCGCGATCGCGAACTCCGCCTCGAACGACCTCACCATCATGGACGGCACCGACGACACCCTCGTCGAGGCGCCGGCCCCGCTGCGTGGGCTCGTCTACCCCGTCCCCGGACGGCCGGTGCTGCTCGCGTCGGCGGATCTCGGCGACGGCAAGCCCGACCTCCTCGTCGCGGTCACCGCCGGCGACCTGCCGTGGCTCGGCGGATCGCGGCTCTCCGTCGTGAGGACGTGGAGGCCCGACGGCGCCGTCGTGGGCGAGGTGGACCTCGGGGCCCACATCCTCGACGTCGTCGCCCTCCCGTTCGACCCGGCGGGCGCGCCGAGCCAGGTGAAGGTCGCGGCGGCGCTCGCGGGGGACCGGGTCGCGGTCGTCACCTTCACGCGGTCCACCGCGGGCGACGGGCTCGCCATCGATCCCGCCGCGGCGACGGTGGAGACGAGCGCGCTGCTCGGTTTCCAGCCGGTCGACCTCGACGCCACTCCCGGCGTGCCCGGGTTCGTCTGGGCGGCCACGCAGGACGACCTCGGCGGAGGGGTCCACGGCGTCGCGCGCATCGACGTGACCGGGATGCCCGCTCCCGCGGGCGTGCTCGACGCGCGCGCCCCGACGCGGCTCGTCACCTCGCTCCGCCTCGCCGACGCGATCCCGCTCACGCCCGCGCTCGACGCGACCGCGTTCGACGGGCAGGCGGTCGAGGAGCGGGTGTACGCGGTGCTCGACGAGTCCGGCTGCGGGCTCCAGGCGCCCATCGCCTGCGGCCTCGTCGCGCTCGATCCGGGGACCGGCAAGCTCGCCCTGGATCCGACGACGGCGACCTCGTTCCAGGCGCCCTTCCGCGCCCCGATCCCCGTCGGCTACGCGCTCGCGCTCGCCGCGACGCCGCCGCCGGCGGTTCCGCCCAGCCCCGCCGATCCGCAGTACGCCGGGACCTATCTCCGGATGGTGACCTCCATCGCGACGCGCGCCACGACCGGCGCGGCCGCGGTCGCGAGCGTGGACGGCACGATCACGTTCGTCGACCTCGGCCGGTGGGAGGTCCCGAGCCACCAGTCCGTCGTCGCGAACGTGAAGGTTGAGAGGGTCATCTCGACGCGGCCTCCGGGCACGGCCGGCACCCAGCGGCTCGTCCTCGATCCATCGACCCCGGTCACCGTGACCGCCGGCTACACCCCGACGGATCTCTGGACCGTGACGAGCGAGGGGATCCTCCCGGGCCTCTCGTCCGTCGGCGCCGAGATCGGGGCCGACGGCGCCCTCGCGCTCGAGGGGGCGGGGCGGATCTACGACCCGACCCTCGGCGTCCAAGCGGACGACATCGTGGTCATCGAGCCGAGCGGCCTCGGGACGTGCACCACGTTCGAGGCGGCCGTCCTCGACCTCGTCCCTCCCTCCGCGGCGCGTCCCGGCGGCGCGGTCCGCCTGAAGAGCCGCGGGCCCGCGAACGCAGCGTGGAATCGCTGCCTCGGCGACCTCCTCGGACCCATCCCGTCGAGCGACGTGGACCCGCGGAGCCTGCGCGCGACCTTCCGCGCCGGCGGCTACGTCCTCGTGCGCGGCAAGGACAGGGCGGTCGTTCACGCCGGCCGGCCAAAGGTCGGCGACTCGTTCTCGGTCGCGTGGCAGGACGAGGACGCCCTCGCGTCGGCGTGCCTGCTTCCGCCCGCCGTCCCGTGGCCGGCGCTTCCGGCGCTCGCGCCCACCTGCGCGCCCGGCGCGGGCGGCTGCCGCGACAAGTGCGAGCAGCTCGTGCGCGCGCGGCTCGCGCGGCGGATCGGCTACCTGACCGAGCCTTCCGCGAGCATCACGGGTCCGGCGATCGCGTTCAAGCTCGCCATCGAGGGCGGGACGACCGTCCCGCGCGACGCCGCGCTCGTCATCGAGACGGTGGAGGGCAGGGCGCCGTTCCGCGTGTCCCCGACCGCCGGATCGCCCGTCGACCCGCGCGCCGTCGTCCCGTTCGACCGGAGCCCCTGGTCGGCGCCCGGTGGAGTCCGCTTCCTCGTGCCGTACGCGGGGAACGCCGTCGTGGACACCTCGCCGACGCAGGGCGGCGGAGGCGTGAACACGATCCACTAGAGCAGCCCGATCGCTTCCGGCCGGACGGCGGATCCGCTAACGTGGAGCCCGTGCCCAGAACGATGAGGCAGATCGTCGTCGCCGAACACCTGTGGGACGTGTTCGGCCGGATGGCGGCCGAGATGGGATCGGACCGCGACGCGCTCGTGAACGAGGCGATGCACTTCTACGCCCGGCTGCACGGGTTCGTCGTGCCCGGGATCTCCGCCGCCGACCCGGCCGAGCCGCCGGCACCGGCGCCGGCGCGCGAGCGCCGGGCCGCCGCCGAGCGCGTCCTC
>JAHWYA010000555.1 GCA_020028115.1 Anaeromyxobacter sp. | reverse complement strand
CCCCCCGCTCGCTCCGGGGCAGGCTCATCCGCCTGCCCCTGCGTCCTGTCTGAACGGGGGGCCACTCGCCCCGCAGTGCCTTCGGCCTGCGGAGCTCGCGCCCCCCCCGAGCCCCCCGCTCGCTCCGGGGCAGGCTCATCCGCCTGCCCCTGCGCTCGCCGGTCTTCCTCCTTCGATCAGTGCGTGCGTGGTAGTCTCCGCCGGCCGCCGTCCAGGCGGCGGGACGGAGCGCGGAGCGCGTGGATCGGGCGAAGCTGGTCAAGGAGCTGAAGGGCTGGACTCTCACGATCGTCGCGGTCCTGGCATTCCGGACCCTGCTGTACGAAGCGGTCTACATCCCGTCCGGCTCGATGATCCCGACGCTGCAGATCGGTGACTACGTCATCGTCGAGAAGTGGGCGTACGGCGCGCGGCTGCCGTTCACGAGCACCGCGCAGGTCACGTGGTCGTCCCCGAAGCGAGGCGACATCGTCGTCCTCCTCGCGCCGCCGGGGAACCCACGCGACGACGACCTCATCAAGCGCGTCGTCGGGGTCGGCGGCGACACCGTCGAGATCCGGGACGGCCACCTCGTCGTGAACGGCGAGCCGGTGCCGCGCGAGCGCGTCCCGGGGCCGTGCACGTACGCGAACAGGCCGGAGAACGGCGACTGGCGCGAGGAGCCCTGCGTCGACTTCGTCGAGCGGCTCGAGCCGCACCGGTTCCACACCCACTGCACGCCGTGGCTCCCCTGCGGCGACGTGGAGTCGCAGCAGGTGCCCCCCGGCCACGTCTGGCTCGCCGGCGACCACCGCGACCACTCCGCGGACAGCCGCGTGTTCGGGCCGGTGCCGGTCGGCCGCATCAAGGGGCGCGCCTGGATGGCGCTCGCGTCGTGGGGTCCCCGCGGGATCCGCTGGGACCGGCTCTTCCACTTCGTGAATCACTAGCAGCCCGCGGCGCAGCGGCTCGCCCGCTCCGCGTGGACGAGGACGTCCAGGCGTCCCCTCACCGTCCCGTCAACCGGTACAGCACGTGCGGCCGGCGGGCGCGGAGGAGCCACCGCACGGGCGCCGGGATCGTGACGCGCGTCGGGAGGTGCACCACCCGGTATCCGAGTCCCTCCTTGAACTCGTCGAGCCCGGGGTTCTCCCGCGCGTGCAGGCCGTTCACGACCGTGTGGATGCCCGGGCTGCGCCGGCAGGCGAGGATGAACGCCACGTGCAGGGCCGTACCGACCTGGAGCCGCACGTAGTCCGTCCCGACGGCCCCGTCGTCCGTGTACGCGACGCCGTCCACCGCGTAGCCCGCGATGAAGCCCGCGAGGCGGTCGCCGGCGAAGGCGACGAGCACGAGTGGGCTCCCCACCGCAAGGAGCCGCGCGAGGTGCGCGCGGTACTCGGCGGCGGACGGGATCCGCTTGTGCCGCGTGCGCTCGAGCTGGCTGACGCAGAGCGCGTGGCCGCGCTCCTCGAGGAGCCGGCGATCGGGCAGCGGGACCACCGTCGCCCTGCGGTAGGCCCGCCGCACGGTGGCGCGGCGCTTCAGGTCGAGGTTCTCGACGTCCCATCCCCGGAGGTCGTCGATCACGTGCACCGGCACGGTCCCGTTCGCTGCGTCGGAGGCAGCCGAGTCGAGCACGGCGCGGAACCCCCACGCGAGGGGTGTCGGCCGGACCGCCTCGTCCGCCCGGAGCCGGGCGAGGAGGTGGATGGGCTCGAAGAACCCCGGCCGGGTGGGCTGCCACGTCCGCCCGCGGTGTCGGACGACCGTCAGGCCGGCGCGGACCAGGCTCGCCGCGCGCTCCTCCTCTGAGAGCGAGACCAGCTGCGGGCCGGGTGGGAGGGCGGTTGCGTCGGCGACACGGCTCGGCGGGAGCATCGGCGGTCCTCCGCGCGCGGCCCCTCCCGGCCGCGCGTCGTGAAGGTGGTGACCGCCGGCCCGTCCGCGAGCCCGCGCCGGGTCTGAGCGCCGATGTGGGTCCGCACGCGACGCTCAGAGCGTGATGACCTGATCGATCTTCGCCCCCGCGAGCGCCTTGTAGAGATCGGGGAAGCAGCCGATCGGGATCCCCTCGATGAGCCGGTCCGCGATCGCGCGCTGGTAGCAGCACTGGTCGCAGCCCATGAGCAGCATACCGCTCTTCTTCGCCACCTTCGCGAGCCGCTCGCCGGTCGGGTTCCCGCGCACGAGCAGGTAGTTGTTGTCGACGAAGAAGAACATCCCCGCCACGGTCGCGCCGTGCCGCCCCTCCTCGAGCTGCGGGACGATCATCTTCTCCAGGATGAAGGACGCGTTCGGCGTGGCGAAGACGTAGGCGACGTTCATGGATCCTCCTGCGGGTGGGCGGCGCGGATCGCGGCCGCGACGAGCGCGGCGCGGTCGAGGTGGCGAGGATGGACGCCGTCGAGCCGTGCGCGCAGCGCGGCGGCGTCGAGGGCGGAGGCGGGGACGCCGGCCTCGAGCGCCTCGCAGGCGACCTCCGCGTAGGCGATGAGCGACGCGCAGGTCGTCGCGCGGAACCGGGCGCGGCCGTCCGCGAACCGGGCGATCCGGACGACCCGGTCGTCCGCCGCCGCCTCCCCGACGCGCAGCGCGCCGTCGAGCGGCCCGGCGTGGGACGGCGCCTCCACGCACTCCGCGACGGT
>JAHWYA010000554.1 GCA_020028115.1 Anaeromyxobacter sp. | reverse complement strand
GCGCCACGACAAGCGCCGCGGGCTCGTGAAGAAGCCGCGGCGGACTCCACCGCCGTCGAAGACGGACGACGTCCCGGCGCACGTGAGCCGCGAGGTGTGGACGCGCGACGGCGGCCGATGCCAGTGGCCGACGGCCGATGGTGGCGTGTGCGGGTCCACGTACCAAGTCGAGCTCGACCACATCGTCCCGCGGGCGCTCGGGGGCCCCTCGACCGTCGCCAACCTGAGATCCCTCTGCGGGAGCCAGTGGTCGAGTACGCGGTCCCCTTCGCGCCGGCGCCGAGCGGTCGTATCGCGCCCGCCGCGCTCGCTCCCGCAAATCAAGCAGGCGTGCGTTTCCGGACGTGCCCCTGTCACGTCTCGACCCCATTCCGCGCCGCCGATGCTCCCGCCGCACGCGCGCGGTCGACGCGGCGAGAGCGCGATGCTGTACTCGTCCCGCGCGGAGGACTCCATGGCGACGTGGTTCCGAAACGTTCGGAAGGGCATGCAGGCCAGTGCGGCCCACGGTCGGGCGCTGAAGCTGAAGCGGCAAGGCAGGGTTTCGGAGGCGCGTGACGTGCTCGCGAACGCGCTGGCGCGGATCGGGCCTCCGGACTCCGGCGAGGGCGTTCCGCTCCAGGTCAGTCGGCTCTTCCTCCTCTGGATGCTCGGCGACGCCGCGGAACAACTCGGACAGCGCGAGCTGGCGAGAGAGTCGTACGAACAGTTCCTCGCGCTCGCGGCCCGTGTTCCAGAGGCGGCGCGTGGTCACCGCGGAGAGCGCCAGAAGATCGACATGGAGCAGTGGGCCCGGCAGGCGCTCGAACGGCTCCGTGCACCCGGGGTGTAGGTCGGCGACCAGTGCGGTGCCGGTCGTCGTGCCGGCAAAACAGAGGGGAACCCGGTCGCCCGGATTCCCCTGTGATTTCGAGAGCCGACACCCAGAATTGAACTGGGGACCTACTGATTACGAATCAGTTGCTCTACCAGCTGAGCTATGTCGGCGAGGCGGCGTTTCTCTAGCATCGCTCGGGGAACGTCGCAAGGGCTCGCCGACCCGCGCGCTCCCGCCGGACCGGCCCCGCCTTAGCTTGCGGGGATGGCGACGAAGACACGCCGGCGTCCAGGGACGAAGTCGAGGGCCAAGCAGCCGAAGCGGCAGGCGAAGGCGGGGACGGCCCGCCGCAGCGCGTCGGCCCGCAGGCAGGGGTCCGGAGCACGGAAGGCCCGCGCCCCGCAGGCTGCACGGACTGCGAGTGCCCGCGCCGAGGCGGCCGCGGCCCGCGCCGCGGCGCCCGTCCTCCGGGTAGCCGAGCCGCCGCCCGAGGACCACGACGCCGAGTGGGGCGTCGAGGAGAGCGAGGGCGAGGTCGCTGCCCCGACCTCGGGTGTGACCTCGTGGAAGCTCGAGCCGGGGCCCGACACCACGGCCGCGGACCTGGAGGCGGCCGAGATCGCCCGCCGCATCGAGGAGGCCGCCGGCACCGCGGAGGACGACCTCCGGCGCCGGGCGGACGCGGCCGCGCGCGAGCTCGGGCTGCGGCGCGAGTCGGAGGAGCGCGACGACGACTATCGCCGGATGGAGGACGCCCGGAGCGGCTTGCCGGGGCTCGGGGCGATGGGCGTCGAGATCGCCGTCGGCGCGTTCCGGATCGCGCGCGCCGTCGCGACCGCGCCGCTCCGCATCGGGCTCGCCTTCCTGCGCCGCTGATCGGCGGCCGTCAGAAGCTCGCGCCGGCGGTCAGGTAGAACGCCACCTCCGAGAGGTCGAGCCCCCGGTCCGCCGCGCGCCCGCGCCCGAGGAGCGCGCCGAGCGCGCGCGCCGCGCCGACCCGCACGTCCGTCCGGAGGTGGTATCCGAGCACCACCTCGAACCGGAGCTCGGCGCCGGTCCCGAACCGCAGCTCGTCGGCCGCGAGGTGGTGGCCGGCGAGGTGCAGCTCCCCCGGCAGATCGAACGCGTCGCCCGCGTCGAGGAAGAGCGCGCCGTGCACGCGCTCGAGGAAGAGCGGCCAGGTGGAGCGGCCGCGCCCGGGGGATCCGAGCGGGAACCGCAGCTCCACGTTCCCGAGGACGAACCCGGTCCCGCCGAGCGCGCCCGCGGGGTACCCGCGGAGCTGGTTCGACGGCGCCGTGCCGGTCCCGGGGAGGAGCGCGAACGGATCCGGGACCGAGAAGCCGCCCAGCTCGAACGGCGCGCGGCCGCCGATGGTCCCCTCGGCGACGCCGCCGGCCCCCCGCAGCGCGAGGACGACGTGGCGCGACGGCGGGACGCGGAGGTACTGCGCGACGGAGGCGCGCGCCCGCGCGAGCGAGTAGTCGCTCCCGAGCCCCGGCGCGGCGAGCCCGAGGGTGAGCACGACCGTGCGGCCCTGCTCCGGCGAGATGGACCGGATGAACCGGCGCGCGTCGGTGTAGCGCGCCTGGAGCGAGACCTCCGAGAGGAAGCCGTCGCGGAACCGGAGCCGCTCGAACCTCGGGGCGACGGGGCCGAGCGGCTCGATCGAATCGTACCCGGTGCCGCTCCAGCCGGCGCGCAGCGAGAGCGCCCGCGCGAGGCGCGTGAACGTGAACGTCGCGCCCACGTCGGCGTAGTTCCACACCCGCTGCAGCCGGTCCGGCAGCCCCGGCGCGGACTCGACCGCGAG
>JAHWYA010000553.1 GCA_020028115.1 Anaeromyxobacter sp. | reverse complement strand
ACGCGCGGCCGTCCGAGGTCACGACGACGTCGAAGCTGCCCGGCGGGAGCGAAGGGAACGACCAGGTGCCGTCCACGCCCGTGATCGCGGCGGGCGGGGTCCAGCGCGCGCCGGTGAACGCGGTGCCGGTGACGGTGACCGTCGCGCCCGCGCCCGAGCCGTTCGCGACCCCGGCGCCGTTCACGTCGTCCCACAGCTCGATCGCGCCCGAGAGCACGCCCGGCTCGAGGGTCAGCTCGAGATCGTTCCCCGGCAGCGTGGCGCCGGCCTGCGGCGCGACCGCCAGCGTCCCCGTCGAGAAGTGGGTCCGCCGCGCCGAGACCGCGTAGGTGGGGCCCGCCACCGGCAGCGCCGGGACGCTCGCGAACTGGTAGGCGCCGGAGGCGTCCGTCAACGTGGCGCCGACCTGGGTCGCGCCGTCCATGAGGGTGACCATCGTGCCGGAGCGATCGGCGATCGCTCCGAGGCCGGGGATCGTCGAGACGTCGAGGCCGATCGTCCCGGCGAGGCCGCCGCTCGCGACCGGGAGCGTGACGAGGGGCGCGGTGACCGCTCGCCCCGCGGCGACGAACACGCCGCTCACCGTCTGCGGCTCGTACGGCGAGCGCGAGAAGGCGATCGCGTAGGTGCCCTGCGGCAGCCCGGTGAGCTGGTACGCGCCGGTCGGGTCGGCGGTCGTGGTCGTCCGGGCCACTGGCGCGCCGTTCAGGTCCGCGCCGGAGAGCGACACCGCGATCCCGCCGTTCGCGCCGGCCGGACGCGCGACCGAAGCGACGCCCGAGATCGACCCGCTCGTGTCGAGGGCCAGCGTGACCGTCCCGGCGCTGCCGGTCGCCTTCACGACCGTGACGCTCGCGGACTGCGGGACGTACCCGGGGACCTTGGCGTAGTCGAGCCGGTACGAGCCGACGGGGAGGAGGTCGGCCCGCCAGTTCCCCGCCGCGTCCGTGATCACCGCCGAGACCGGCAGCGGGGTGGGGTCACCGGCCGTCGGCGCGGGCGTCAGGGTCACCTGGACGCCGGAGTGGTCGGGGGCCGAGGCGAGCCGGGCGACCCCGACGAGCGAGCCGGTGTCGCGCACGAGCGTCACCGGCGGCAGGTCGGTCGCCCTCCGGGGCGCGATCGCCGCCGAGGTGGTGATCGTCGCGTGATCCGCGAGCTCGAACGTCACCTGGTACGCCCCGGCCGGCAGGTCCGAGACGAGGTACGTCCCGTCCGAGAGGGGATATCCGAAGGACGCCCACGGCGTCCCGGAAAGCGTGGTCCCGTGCGCGCGGACGCGTACGTCGCGCACGTCCGCGCCGCCGCGGAGCTCGACGATGCCGGCGAGCCAGCCCGGATCCGTCTGGAGCGAGACCGTGCCGGCCAGCGCGATGCCGGTGTCGGTCACCGTGACGCCGTCGACCCAGCCGGCGACGTAGCCGAGCTTCGAGACGTCGACGGTGTACGTGCCCGCAGGCACCGAGGACAGCTGGAACGTGCCGTCCGGACCCGACAGCACGGAGCCGGGCAGTCCGCGCAGCGAGATCGCGGCGCCGCCGCCGGAGGGTTCCGCCGTCTCGTCGGGCAAGAGGAGCGCCACCTGCCCGGACACGTCGCCGCGCCCGAGCGCCAGCACGAGGGGCGGCACCGTCACCGTCGCGCCGCCGTCGTCGAGGGTGACCGTGACGCCCGAGAGCCAGCCGTCGCGGTACCCGGTCCTGGAGGCGGAGACCGCGTACGTCCCCGGGGGCACGTCGGACGCGGTCCAGGTCCCGGTGCCGTCGGTGAACGCGGTCCGGGTCGCCTTCGCGCCCGAGACGCTGACGAGCACGCCGGAGAGAGTGGGCGCGCCACCGCCCGCCGACTCGAGCAACACGGTGCCGGAGATCGTCGCCCGGGCCTGCTGCGACTCCGGCGTGCTCGGGTCGAAGGGGTTCGTGTGCGGCGGTTCTGCGCAGCCCGCAGCGATCAGGGCGCAGGCGAGCACGCGGCGTACACGCATCGTAAACCCCCCTTTGTGGTGCGACGAGGGCGAAGTATACGAGCAATTCGCACCCCGCAGGGGGAACTCCGCCCGCGGTCGTTACACCGCGGGCAGCGACCGCGCGTCTGTGAGACGGATCACGGCGTCGCGGCATGTCCACGACGCGGCGGCGAGGTGTGCCGAGACACACACCTGAAGCCGAGACCGCGTGGCCTGATTCGCTGCGCCTCGAGACGCGATCGGGCAGGCGGGGCTGGGTCTTACCCCGCCACTCCGAGCCGCTCCGCGACGGCGGGCTCGACCCCGCGGGCGCGCGCGGGCCGCGCGAGCGAGACGTGGTCGCGCTCGGCCGCGAACCGGACGAACAGGTAGCGGTCCAGCTCCAGGGCGCAGGCGAGCCCCTCGGAGAGCCGCTCGAGCCGATCCGCATCGGCGCGCGCCGTCAGCTGTGCCCGGCGCTCCGCCGCCACCGCCGCGCGGTGGACCCTCGCGAGCCGCCGGCGCGCGGCCTCGCGCTCGGAGGAGATCGCGCGGAGGTCCTCGCGGGCGCGGAGGCAGGCCTCCTCGCGGCGCCCACGAACGAGCGCCTCGCTCGCCCGCTCGCGATCCCAGGCGAGCGCGATCTCGGCGCGGGCGGCCCGGCGGCCGGCGAGCGCGCTCGCGGCG
>JAHWYA010000552.1 GCA_020028115.1 Anaeromyxobacter sp. | reverse complement strand
ATGGCCGCCCACTGGGGCGCGGCCTTCGCGATCTCCTGGACGATCCGGGCCCGGCTCCGCTGGCCGCTGTACCTGCACCTGCCGGTCGTGTGGGTCGCGCTCGAGCTCTGCCGGAACCACCTCTTCAGCGGCTTCCCCTGGGCGAACGTCGGGTACGCGCAGGTGCGGACCCTGCCGGTCGCCCAGCTCGCCGCGCTGGCGGGGCCCTACGGGATCGCCGCCCTGGTGCTGCTCGTGAACGCCGTGCTCGCGGAGACGCTCGCCGCGCGCCGCGCCGGCGCGGCGCTCCCGCGGCGCGCGCTCGGGGTCTCGGCGGTCCTCGTGGCCGCGACGCTCGTCCACGGGGCGCTCCGCCTCCGCACGGTGCGGGCGCGGGCGGCCGCGGCGCCGGTCCTCACCGTCGGGGTCGTCCAGCCCAACATCGACCAGTCGGTGAAGAACAAGGCCCGCGACCGGTCGGAGTGGATCCTCGGCCGCCTCGTCCCGCTCACCCTCGAGGCCGACCGGCGCGGCGCGGACCTCGTCGCGTGGCCGGAGGCGACCTACCCGCTGTACGTGCCGCCGGGGACCCGCAGCTTCGCGGGGCCGGGCTCCGGCCTCCGGCCGCTCGCTCGCGCGCACCTGCTCATGGGCGCGGCGACGGTCGAGTGGGTGGCGGGGAGCGGCGGCGAGCGCGTCCCGCGGGTGGGGAACGTCGACTACCTCCTCTCGCCCGCGCTCGACGTCCTCGGCGTCTACCAGAAGCACCACCTCGTGCCGTTCGGCGAGTACGTGCCCCTCGCCGAGTGGCTGCCGTTCCTCAGGCATGTCGTGCCGAGCTTCGCGCCCGCGATCCCCGGGCGGGAGCTGAAGGTGCTGGAGTTCCCGGCGCCGGGGAAGCAGACCCCGTCCACGACCACGACCACGACCACGACCACGTCCACGTCCACGTCCACGGCAAGCGGTGATGTCCGCCTCGCGCCGATGATCTGCTTCGACGCGATCTTCCCGGAGATCAACGTCGCGTTCGCGCGGAAGGAGCCGGAGCCCGAGATCCTCGTGAACCCCACGAACGACGCCTGGTACGGCTATTCCTCTGGCCCGTACCAGTTCCTCGCCATCGTGCGGATGCGGGCGATCGAGGCGGGGAAGGCGGTGGTCCGTCCCGCCTACGCCGGCGTCTCCGCCGTGATCCTGCCGACCGGCGAGCTCGCCCCGGGGGCGCTCGACGTCGGACCCGTCGACCCCGGCCGCGCACCCGATCCGGCCGAGCCCCCGCGGCTGCTCCTCGCCGAGGTGCCCCGCTTGCTGGGGCTCACCCTCTACACTAGATTCGGCGACCTCTTCGCCTGGGCGTGCGCCGCCGCGACGGCCGCCCTCCTCGCCGCCGCCATCCGGCGGCGCCCGAGCGCGGAGCGCCCGCCGAAGGAGACGTAGGCCATGGCCGGACCGACGCAGGAACGACTCTCCGAGCTGGCGCGCCGGCTGGACGCGCTCCGGGGGTCGCTTTGACGTCGAGCGCAAGCGCGGCCGCGCCGAGGAGATCTCCCGGCTCTCCGAGGCGCCGACCTTCTGGACGGACAACGCGAAGGCCCAGGCGCTCCTGAAGGAGAAGGCCGCGCTCGAGCAGGTCACCGGCGCGTTCGCGCGGGTCCAGCGCGGGCTCGACGACGCGCAGGCGCTCTGCGACCTCGCCGAGGAGGCGGGCGACGACCCGGCCCGCGCCGAGGCCGCGGGCCACGCGGACGCCGTGGAGCGCGACGTCGCGGCGCTCGAGTTCCAGAAGATGCTGTCCGGCCCCCACGACCGCGCCGGCGCCATCGTCGAGGTGAAGAGCGGGGCGGGCGGGGTCGAGGCGATGGACTGGGCCGCGATGCTCTACCGGATGTACTCGCGCTACTGCGAGCGGAAGGGCTGGGAGGTCGAGCCCGCCGACCTCACCGCCGGCGAGGAGGCGGGGATCAGCTCCGCCTCGTTCATCGCCCGCGGCGAGTACGCCTACGGCTTCATGAAGGCGGAGAAGGGCGTTCACCGGCTCGTCCGGATCAGCCCGTTCGACGCGGCCGCCCGCCGCCAGACGAGCTTCGCCGCCGTGGACGTGACGCCGGAGATCGACGACGACATCGTCATCGACGTGAAGGAGGCGGACGTCCGCGTCGACACCTACCGGTCCTCCGGCGCGGGCGGGCAGAAGGTGAACAAGACCGACTCCGCGGTGCGGCTGACGCACCTGCCGACCGGGATCGTCGTCGCGGTCCAGAACGAGCGGAGCCAGCAGAAGAACCGGGGCGTCGCCTGGAAGATCCTGCGCGCGAAGCTGTACGAGCTCGAGGAGAAGAAGCGCGCGGCCGCGCGCGACGCGGCGGAGGCGACGAAGAAGGACATCGACTTCGGGTCGCAGATCCGCAGCTACGTCCTCCAGCCGTACCGGATGGTGAAGGATCTCAGGACCGGCGTCGAGACCGGGAAGGTCGACGACGTCCTCGACGGCGACCTCGACCAGTTCGTGCAGCCGTACCTGCTCGGCATCCGCAGGACGGACCGGGTGGTGGACGACTAGGGGCTGTCCCTAATTGCATAGCCACATCCAGATGCAGGCGACGTGGACGGTCGCGAGGAAGTTCGTGCCGGACTTCTCGTAGCGGGTGGCGACG
>JAHWYA010000551.1 GCA_020028115.1 Anaeromyxobacter sp. | reverse complement strand
GGCGGCGCGCGCGGGCGGCGGCGGCGGCGCGGAGGCGCCTCCGACGAGCCCGCCACCGACCGCGCGCTCGACGACGACGAGGGGCTTCGAGAGCACCTCGGCGCGGGCGAGCGCGCGCTCGGCCCCGGCCACGGCCGCGAGCGGCTCCACGATGTCGCGGGAGGGCGCGACCATCACCACCCGCACGCCGACCTTCGCGGCGTTCTGGGCGGTGGTGAGGGCGCTCCCCCAGGTGCCGTCGGGCGACGCGGGCAGGAGGAGGACGATGACGTGCGGCGCGACCGCGCGCGCGATCGGCTCGACGTCCTGCGGCCCGGGCAGGCAATAGACGGCGAACCCCGCCCGCTCGAGGTGCAGGTGAAGCGCGATCGAGACGTCGGCGTCCTGCCCCACCACGAGAACGCGCGACGCCACTGGGGCGCCCGGGCTCACGCGGAGCGGCCTCCCGTCTCCATCATGATGCGGCGCTCGAGGTCCGCGCGGTTCGTGGCGTTCGCGAGCGCGGAGTCGAGGGAGATGCGCTTCGTCTCGTGCAGCCGGTACAGGTACTGGTCGAAGCTGTGCATCCCGAGGTCGGTGCCCGCCGTCTCCATGTAGCTCTTCAGCTCGGCGACCTTCGTGCCGTCGCGGATGAGCTCGCGGACCGTCGAGGTGGCGAGGAGCCCCTCCACCGCGGGGATGAGCCCGGTCGCGTCGGCGCGCATGAGGAGCCGGAGCGCGACCACCGCCTGCAGGTTGTCGGCGAGGCGCGCCCGGACGTTGTCCTGCTCCTCCGCCGGGAAGAGCCCGGTGATGCGGCCGATGGCGCGGGGCACGTCGGGCGTGTGGAGCGAGGTGACGACGAGGTGGCCGGTCTCCGCGGCCTTGAGGCAGATGTCCGCCGACTCGCGGTCGCGCAGCTCGCCGACCATGATGATGTCCGGATCCTGGCGGAGCGCGGCGCGCAGCGCGTCGGAGTAGCTCGCCGTGTCCGAGCCGACCTCCCGCTGGATCACGAGCCCCTTGCCGCCGGCGAAGATGAACTCGATCGGATCCTCGACCGTGATGACGTGGAGCCGCTCCTGCCGGATGATGTAGTCGATGAGCGACGCGATGGTCGTGGACTTGCCGTTCCCCGTCGCGCCGGTCACGGCGATGAGCCCGCGCCGCGCCTCGGCGATGGTCCGCACCACCGGCGGCAGGTTCAGCGTCTCGAAGTCCGGGATCTGGAAGGGGATGGTGCGCATCACCGCGCCCCAGCTCCCGCGCTGCTTGAAGATGGACGCGCGGAAGCGTGACACCCCCGGGAGCGAGTAGCTCCGGTCCACCTCGCGGAAGTCGAGCGGCGAGAAGCCGGAGCCCGGCGCCTGGAGGACGAACGTGGCGATCGCCTCGGTGTCGGCTTCCGTGAGCGGCGGGTACTTCGCGGCGAGCAGCTCCCCGAAGACGCGGTACGTCGGAGGGTAGCCGACCTCGAAGTGCACGTCGCTCGCCTGCCGCTTCACCGCGAGCTGCAGGAACGAATGGAACATCTCCTCGCTGAGAGGACCCTGGCCTTCCATGGGGCGCGACTCTAACCCGGAAGTGGCTGATGTCCCAGCGATCGGCGCGCGGGCGGCGCGCGCGTGTGCGACCGGAGCCCACCGCCGATCGGCGAGCGCAGGGCTCCCGCGCCCCGCCCGGTGCCGACCCGCGCCCGGGCGGCGCGGCCCCCGCCGCCTTACCTTCGCGGCGATGCTCGGCTCGATCGACGAGGTGGCGGCGGCGCTCGCGCGCGCGGGCTACCTGCCGTCCCGGGAGATCGCGACGGCGGCGTTCCTCGCCGACCGGCTCGAGAAGCCGATCCTCGTCGAGGGCCCGCCGGGCGTCGGCAAGACCGACCTCGCGCGCGCGTTCGCCGACGCCCTCGGCCGGCCCCTCGTCCGGCTCCAGTGCTACGAGGGGCTCGACGAGGCGCGGGCGCTCTACGAGTGGGAGTACGGCAAGCAGCTCCTCTACGTGCAGCTCCTCTCCGGCCGGATCGGCGAGGCGGTGCGCGGCGCGGCGACCCTCGCGGAGGCGGCGGACCGCATCGCGGGGGAGGGGAACGTCTTCTTCTCGGAGCGGTTCCTCCTGCCGCGGCCGATCCTCCGCGCCATCACCGCGGAGCGCCCGGTGCTCCTCCTCGTCGACGAGATCGACAAGGCGGATCCGGAGCTCGAGGCATTCCTCCTCGAGGTGCTGTCCGAGTGGACGGTGACCGTCCCCGAGCTCGGGACGGTCCGGGCCCGCTCCATCCCGCGGGTGGTGCTCACGTCGAACGGCGCGCGGGAGCTCTCGGACGCGCTCCGGCGGCGCTGCCTGCACCTGCACGTCGACCTGCCGGACGCGGCGCGGGAGCTCGCGATCGTGCGCGCGAGGGTGCCGGACGCCGCCGAGGCGCTCGCGCGCGCCGTCGTCGCGGCCGTCGCGAAGCTCCGCTCCCTGGACCTCCGCAAGCCGCCGTCCATCTCGGAGACGCTCGACTGGACGCGCGCGCTCGCGCTCCTCGGCGCGGGGACCCTCGACCCCCCGCTCCTCGAAGAGACGCTCGGCCTCGTCCTCAAGCACGAGGCGGACGTGGCGCGCGCCCGGGAGCGGCGGGCCGAGGTGCTCGCCGCGGCGCGCGCCGGCGCGG
>JAHWYA010000550.1 GCA_020028115.1 Anaeromyxobacter sp. | reverse complement strand
TCGCGCGCACCTCGCGCATGCGAGTGCGCAGTCCGTTCGCCTCCGCCCGCCGGCCGCGCTACATTCCGTGCCCGTGAAGGACTCCAAGGATCTCCAGGGCTGCTTCGACGCCAACCGCGCCTGGGCCGCCCGCATGCGCGAGCGCGACCCGCAGTTCTTCGAGCGGCTCGTCGGCGCCCAGACGCCGGAGCTGCTCTGGATCGGCTGCTCCGACAGCCGGCTCCCGCCGGACCAGGTCGTCGGCCGCCTCCCCGGCGAGATCTTCGTCCACCGCAACGTCGGCAACGTCGTCGTCCACACCGACCTGAACTTCCTCTCGGTCCTGCAGTACGGGGTCGAGGTGCTGAAGGTCCGGCACGTCATCGTCTGCGGCCACTACGGCTGCGGCGGCGTGCGCGCGGCGATGACGTCGCAGCCGCTCGGCCTGATCGACAACTGGCTCCGCCACATCCGCGACGTCCACATGGCGAACCGCGCCGTGCTCGACGCGATCCCGGACCCGGTCGCGCGGCAGAACCGCCTCTGCGAGCTGAACGTCGCCGCGCAGGTCGCGAACGTCTGCCACACGACGATCGTGCAGGACGCCTGGCGGAGCGGCCAGCCGCTCACCGTCCACGGCTGGATCTACGATCTCGCCGACGGGCTCCTGCGCGACCTCGGCCTCGCCATCGAGTCGACCGAGCAGATCCCCGAGGCGTACCGGATCCGCTGACCGGCCCCGGCGGGTGAAGCCCCGCGCGGGCCGCCGGTCGAGGGCCCGCTCCGGTGCCTTTGCCCGCGACGCCCGCGCGCTCCAACCTTCCCGCATGCAGGGGATCGGGATCTCCGCCGGCGAGCGCGCGCTCGACGCGCGCGACGTGGAGGCGTTCGAGGCGCTCGTGACGGCGCTCCGCCGCGGCGAGCTCGGCGCGGAGCGGGAGCGCGCCTGGGAGCCGCTGCGCGAGGGCGACGTCGAGCCGTGGCCCGCGCCGGGCTCGGCGCGCCACCGAGCGCTCGCGGCCCGCGGGGAGGAGGCGTTCCGCCGCGGCGAGGTCGCGAGCCTCGTCGTCGCGGGAGGGGCCGGGACCCGCTTCGGGACCGCAGTCAAGGGGCTCGTCCCCGTCCTCGGCGGCCGGACCTTCCTCGACCTCAAGCTGGAGGACGCGCGGCGCGCCGGCGAGGGCGCGGGGCGGCCCGTGCCGGTGGCGATCATGACGTCGGACGCGACCGCGGAGCCGATCGCCGCGGCGGCGCGCGGCCTCCCGGACGTCCTCGTCTTCCGGCAGCGGATGCTGCCGCGCCTCACCCCCGCGCTCGCCCCGTTCCGGGACGCCGCGGGCGCCCTGTCGGTCGCGCCCGCGGGGCACGGGGACGTCTTCCGGGCGCTGCGCGACTCGGGCACCGCGGCCGAGCTCGCCCGGCGCGGCGTCCGCGTCCTCCTCTTCTCGAACGTCGACAACCTCGCGGCCACGCTCGACCCCGTCGTGATCGGCGCGCACCTCGCCCTCGGCCACGCGATGACGGTGGAGGTGACGGCGCGCCGGAACCCGGGCGGCGCCCTCGACCCCGGCGCGGCGCCCGTGCGCAGCGACGGGTTCGTCCGGCTCGTGGAGCAGGTGGACCCGGCGGCCCACCCGCTCATCTCCACCAACACGATCTCCTTCGACCTCGGGCGGGTGCTCGAGCGCGACCTGCCGCTCCCCTGGCGCGTGGTCCGGAAGGAGGTCGAGGGGCAGCCGGTCGTCCAGCTCGAGCAGGTGACGGGCGAGGTGACGGGCCTGGTGGACGGGCGCGGCGCGCCGCTGCTCCCGAGCGCGTACCTCGAGGTCCCGCGCGAGGACCCGGCGACCTCCCGGTTCGAGCCGGTGAAGACGCGCGACGACCTCGCGCGGGTCGCCGCGCGGCTCCGGGAGCGCTTCTCGCACTGACGCGCACTGACCGCGCGGCGCGGGCGTGCGCAGATCGGCGTGCAGGAGGCGGTCATGCCTACGAAGCGAGGCGACGTCGAGCGCGAGCTCGAGGAGCAGGCGACCGACGAGCGGCGGCAGTCGCGCGGCTCGACGCCCACCGAGGACACCGTCGAGCGGGCGCTCGACGTCGAGCCCGGCGTGGAACAGCACGCCGGCGAGGACGCCGGGCAGGTCCCGCGCGACGACGACGACGAGGCAGCGCGGGGGAGCCCAAGCTGACGCGGCGAGCGCAGGGGCAGCCGGATGAGGCTGCCCCGGGAGCGAGCGGGGGGTTCGGGGGGGCGCGAGGCCCTGAGCGAAGTCGAAGGGACGAGTGTCCCCCCGTTCAGATCGCCTCGGCGAGCAGCCGCCGCTGCCCCTCGAGCCGCTGGATGGCGGAGACGTCCTGCACCGTCTCCAGGCAGCCGAGGTACGTCCCCGCCGCGTCCCGCACCGGCCAGTACCGGATGTGGACCTTGCGCGGCCCCATGTCGATCCAGAACTCGGCGACCTCGCGGCGCCCCTCCTTGAAGTCGGCGACGATCTTCTCGACGAGGTGCACGCTCTTCTGCGGGTGACAGTTGCGGACGTCGGTGCCGATCGCGCCGCGGGTGCGCGGGAAGATCTTCTCGCCGTGCTCGTGGCTGAAGTAGCGGACGCGGTCCTCGTGGTCGACGAAGGAGAGCTCGACCGGGAGCGTGTTCAGGAT
>JAHWYA010000080.1 GCA_020028115.1 Anaeromyxobacter sp. | reverse complement strand
CAGCGCGCCATCCCGATCTTCACCTTCGTGAACAAGATGGACCGCCCCGGGCGCGATCCGTTCGAGCTCGTCGGCGAGGTCGAGAGCGTCCTCGGGATCGGCGTCTACCCGATCACCTGGCCCATCTTCCGCAGCGGCGTCTTCCGGGGGGTCTGGCACCGGGTCGCGAAGCGCGTCTACCTCTTCGACGAGGACCACGCGGGCTCCTCCGCCGGGGTCGGCGCGGAGCGGCCGCCGGTCGAGGTCACCGGGCTCGACGACCCGGCGCTGCGCGAGGCGCTCGACGACGTCGGCTACGACCGGCTGCGGCACGACGCGGAGCTGCTCGAGGCCGCGGGAGACGGCTTCGACCGGGAGCGGTTCGAGGCGGGCGAGCTGTCGCCGCTCTTCTTCGGCAGCGCCATCAACAACTTCGGGCTCGAGGCCTTCCTCGAGACGTTCTGCGAGCTCATGCCGCCGCCGCGCGCGCGCGCGTCGGACCAGGGACCGATCTCGCCGACGCAGGACGAGTTCAGCGGGTTCGTGTTCAAGATCCAGGCGAACATGGACAAGGCGCACCGCGACCGCGTCGCGTTCGTGCGCATCTGCTCGGGGAAGATGAGCCGCGGGATGAAGGCGCACCACGTCCGCACCGGCCGCGACGTGCGCCTCGCGAACCCCACCCAGTTCCTCGCCCGCGAGCGGAGCGTCGTCGAGGACGGCTTCGCGGGCGACGTCGTCGGGATCCACGACCCCGGGACCTTCGAGATCGGCGACACGCTCACCGGCGGCTCGCGCTTCGCGTTCGAGGGGATCCCGAGCTTCGCGCCGGAGCACTTCTGCCGGCTCGTCCTCGTCGACCCGATGAAGCGCAAGCAGTTCGCCACCGGGCTCGAGCAGCTCGCCCAGGAGGGGACGGTGCAGCTCTACCGTCCGCCGGCGGGGCGCGCGGGCGACCTCGTCCTCGGCGCGCTCGGCCAGCTCCAGTTCGAGGTGGTGATCTACCGGCTCGAGTCGGAGTACGGCGTGAGGGTCCGCCGCGAGGCGGTGCCCTACCAGCTCGCGCGGTGGGTCTCGCGCGCGGACGGGGCCCCGCTCGACCTCGACGCGCTCCACGGCGCGATCGAGGGGCTCGTCGTGCTCGACGTCCGCGACCGGGTGGTGGCGCTGTTCGATCGCGAGTGGGCGCTCCGCACCGCGGAGAAGTTCCACCCCGAGCTGAGCTTCGCCGAGGCGGCGACGGGCGTCGTCGTGAGGGCCGCGTGACCTATAAGAGCGGGGGGACACTCGGCCCTGCGGGCCTCGCGCCCCCCCGCGCCCCCCGCTCGTTCCGGGGCAGCCTCATCCGGCTGCCCCTGCACTCGCCCGCGCGGACCTAACGCGCTGCGGGCTCCGGCGGATCGGCCGGCTCGTCGCGCTCGGGCTCCGGCGTGGCGTCGGCCGCCGCGGGCGCCTTCTTCGCGGCGTCGCCCTGCTTCCCGGCGGGCTCCGCGGGCGGCGCGTCGTCGGGCTCCGGAGGGAGCGGGGCGACGTCGCTCCAGCCGCTCTCGACGCGGGCCTTGATGCGCCACTCGCCGTCCCTGCGGATCACGACCGCGGCGTTCCGCTCCACCTTCGACTTCCCGCCCTTCGTCACGGTGGTGATGAGGTTCACCGTCGCGAGCGAGTCGGAGACCAGGAAGACCTGCGCCTTGTGGGTGATCTTCGCGTTCTTGAGCGGGACGTCGTAGACGGGCGCCATCGTCTCGAGCCACCGCTCCCGCGTCCACGCCGGCCCCTCCGCCTCGCCTTTGGCGCCGTCGGTCGCGACCAGGAGCGGGAACTCGATGAGCGCCGCGGCCGCCTCGGCGTCGCCGGCCTCGCCGGCGTCGTCGTACCCGAGGAACAGCTCCTGGATCTCCTTCTTCGCCTTGGCCTCGTTCTTCACGTCGCGCGGCACGCGGCCCGCCGGGCCGGCCGCGGGCGCACCGGTCGCGGGCGCGTCGCCGGCGAGGGCGACGGAGGCGGGGAGGAGGAGAGCGGTGAGGAGGACGGCGCGGGTCATCGGGAGCTCCTGTCGTCGGTCGTTCGGAAAGGGCGATCGCGGTCGAGGGAGGGCTCAGCGGCAGCTGGGCGCCCTGGAGGTGATCTCGACCTTCTCGAGCTTCGTCTGGCCGTTCCCGGCGCGGGCGATCTCCGCCACCCGCTCGCAGCCGCAGACGCCCTGGCCGAAGCGGACGTACCCGCAGACGCCCGAGCGGGACTCCCCGCAGGCGCGGGGGTTGAGGTGCGGGGTCGGCACCTCGGTGATGAAGAACTGCGAGCCGTTGGTGTTCGGGCCCATGTTCGCCATGGCGAGCTGGCAGGCGACGGCGAAGGGCGCCGTCCCGGGCCGGATCTCGTCGTCGAAGCGGAAGCCGGGGCCGCCGGTGCCGAACCCGGCGTAGTTCTTCCCGACCGGCTCGCCGCGCGTCAGCGGATCCCCGCCCTGGATCATGAACCCGGGGATGACGCGGTGGAACAGGGTCCCGTCGTAGAGGCGGGTCCGCACCTGCTGCTTCGACTTCGGATCGGTCCACGGCTTCTCGCCCTTCGCGAGCTCGACGAAGTTCTTCACCGCGTTCGGCGCGTCGCCGGGCAGGAGCTTCACTCCGATCTTCCCGCGCGACGTGACGAAGACGGCGTACAGGTCGCCGCTCGACGCGGCGACCTTGGGCTTCGCGCCCTCGGCGCGGGCCGACGACGGGGTGGTGGCGAGGGAGAGCGCGGCGGCGGCGGAGAGGAGAGTGCGGAGCATGGCGGGCCATGCTAGCGCGGCCGGCCACGGCGCGAAACGTTCGCGCGGGGGCTTCCCGTGTCACGGCGGCGCGTCGCGGTCGCCGCCGCCGGCGTCGCGGCCGCGGACCTCGGCAGGAAACCCGAACCGCAGGGTCCCGACCGCGATGCCGACCTCGCGCAGGAGGCACAGGAGCGCGCCGACGTAGGAGGCCATCGCGGCGATGAACAGGATCGCCATGGCCTGGCCCACGCGCCAGCCGAGGAGGTAGCCGACGAACGCGACCGCGATGAGGAGGCAGACGAGGAGCGCCGCGCTCGTCCCGGCCGTGAGCGCCCAGTGGATGAGCCGCGCGCGCCCCTCGAGCGACTGCAGCTCGCGCACCGTCCCCTCGCGCACCAAGCCCGCCTCGTCGCGCAGCCGCGCCTCGACGCGGCGCGCCCGGTCGACGATGCGGGCGAGCCGGGCCACCAGGACCGCGAGCGTCGTGCCGAGCGCCGTGAGCAGGAAGACCGGCGCGACGGCGAGCTGGATGGTGTGGGTGATGTCCTCGAGCACCGTGTCCTCCCTCCGGCGCGAGCCGGCCGCCGCTCGCCGTCGATGGCCCTGCGAGCGCTCCGGCGCAGGTGTATCATCCCCGCGCCCCGATGAAGCTCACGCTCGGCATCTCCCCCTGCCCGAACGACACGTTCATCTTCGACGCGCTCGTGAACGGCGCGCTGCCGGCGGGCGACCTCCGCTTCGAGGTGGTGCTCGAGGACGTGCAGACGCTGAACGAGTGGGCGCGGCGCGGGAAGCTCGACGTCTCGAAGGTGAGCTACGGCGTCGTCCCCGCCATCGCGGACGTCTACGCGGTCCTCGAGTCCGGCGGCGCCCTCGGCCGCGGGGTGGGCCCGCTCCTCGTCTCGCGCCCGGGCCTCGCCGAGCTCCGGCCGGAGGCGATGAAGGTGGCGATCCCGGGCCGCGACACGACCGCGCACCTCCTCTTCTCGCTCGCGTACCCCGCCGCGGCGCACAAGGAGTTCCGGGTGTTCTCGGCCATCGAGGACGCGGTCGTCCGGGGCGAGGTGGACGCCGGCGTCATCATCCACGAGGGCCGCTTCACCTACGCGGCGAAGGGGCTCGCGAAGCTCCGGGACCTCGGCGAGTTCTGGGAGCGCACCACGGGCGCCCCCGTCCCGCTCGGCGGGATCGTCGCGCGCCGCGCGCTGCCCGCCGCCGTCCGCCGCGAGGTGGATCGCCTCGTCCGCGCGAGCGTGGAGCACGCCCTCGCGCGGCGCCCCGCGGTGAGCCCGTGGGTGAGGGCGCACGCGCAGGAGCTGGACGAGGCGGTGATGCGCCAGCACATCGAGCTGTACGTGAACGAGTTCTCGGTCGCGCTCGGCGAGGCGGGCCGGCGCGCGGTCCGGACGCTCCTCGACGTCCACGCGAGGACGAGCCCGGGCGCGACGCCTCCCCGCGACCCGTTCTCGGAGTGACGCCGGATCAGGCGGTTGCGACGGCGTAGAGCGAGACGCCGCCGAACGCGAAGAACACGGTCGCCGCCGCGCGGCGGAGCCAGTGCATCGGGACCCTCCGCGCGAACCGCTCGCCGAGGAAGACCGCGAGCCCGTCGGAGGCGAGCATCCCGAGGGTCGTCCCGACGGTCACGAGCACGATCGACTGGTAGCGGGCGGCGAGGGCGACGGTCGCGAGCTGCGTCTTGTCGGCCATCTCGGCGAGGAAGAAGAGGACCGTCGTCGTGAGGTACGGCCCGAACCGGTCCGGCCGCGCGTCGTCGTCGAGGGTGTCGGGCTTGAGCGTCCAGAGCCCGAACCCGATGAAGGTCGCGGCGAGGACGCCCGCCATGACGCGCGGCGGCACGTGGGTCGAGACCCACGTCCCCACGCTCGCGGCGAGCGCGTGGTTCAGGATCGTCGCCGTCAGGATCCCGGCCATCACCACCCACGGGCGCCGGTACCGGGTCGCGAGCGAGAAGGCGAGGAGCTGGGTCTTGTCACCCATCTCGGAGAGGGCGACGACGACGAAGGAGCTGACGATCGATTCCAGCGGGGGCTCCAGGGACGGAGGGACGCGGAACCTAGCAGCGCCGGGAGGAGGCCAGCAAGCGCAGCGGTGCGAGCGGGGCGCTCGGGGGCGCGCGAGGCCCGCGGGGCCGAGTGTCCCCCCGCCTTGGCAGTCCCTGGCCTTGAGCCGCGGCGCGGGTCCTGTCACTCTGTCGCCCCGCAGCGAGGGGTCCCGCGCGGGCAGGAGACGTGATGCCGAGCAGACTCTTCGCGACGATCGACCGGACGCTCTTTCCCGGGAGGTTCCGCGCGCTCCGCGTGGTCCTGGCCGGCTTCGTCCTGTGGAACGCCGTCGTCCGGGTCGGCCTCGCGCTCTACGAGCGCGACCTCGCGCTCCTCGTCCCGTGGCGGCTCGTCCCGGCCCTCCTCATCGGCCTCGTGTTCGACGCCGGCGTCGCGACCTTCGTCCTCGCGCCGCTCGCGCTGATCCTGTGGGCCTGGCCGGCGCGGCTCGAGGGCCGCGTGCGGCACCTCGTGACGGCGCTGCTCCTGCCGCTCGCCGCGATGTGGGCGTTCATCGGTGGCTCGGAGCTCGTCTTCTGGAACGAGTTCACCTCGCGCTTCAACTTCATCGCCGTCGACTACCTCGTCTACACGAACGAGGTCATCGGCAACATCCGCGAGTCGTACGACCTGCCGCTCGCGCTCGCGGCCGTCGCGGCGGTGACGCTCGCGCTGTGGGCGCTGCTGGCGCGCGCGGCGTGGCGGACCCTCTCGGTCCCGCAGGCGGCGGGCGCCCCGCGGCGCGCCGCCGGCGCGTGGGTCGTCCTCGCCCTCGCGGCCTACCTCGGCCTCGACGCGCGCCTCGCCGAGTTCTCCTCCGACGGGCGCGCGAACGAGCTCGCCGCGAACGGGTGGTTCTCCTTCGGTCACGCGTTCTGGCGGAACGAGATCGACTACGACCGCTTCTACGCGACGCTGCCCGCGGAGCGCGCCTCCGCCGCCCTGGCGGCCGAGCTCGCTCCGGCCCCGGCGGACGGCTCGCCGCGCCCCTACGAGCGCGACGTGCGCGGCGAGGGGCCCGAGCGGAAGCTCAACGTGGTCCTCGTCTCCGTCGAGAGCCTCTCGGCGGAGTTCCTCGGCGTCTTCGGCAACGAGGCCAGGCTCACCCCGAACCTCGACCGGCTCGCGTCGGAGGGACTCCTCTTCACCCGGCTCTACGCGACCGGGACGCGCACGGTGCGCGGGCTCGAGGCGCTCACCCTGTCGATGCCCCCCACCCCCGGCCACTCCATCGTGAAGCGGCCGGACAACGGTGGCCTCTTCACGGCGGGCGAGGTGTTCCGGGAGAAGGGCTACGAGCCGATCTTCGTGTACGGCGGCTACGGCTACTTCGACAACATGAACGCGTTCTTCGGCGGCAACGGCTACACCGTCGTCGACCGGACCGTCCTGCGCGCGGACCAGATCCACTACGAGAACATCTGGGGCGTCGCGGACGAGGACCTCTTCGACCTCACCATCCGCGAGCTCGACCGCCGGCACGCCGCCGGCAAGCGCTTCTTCGCCCACGTGATGACGACGTCGAACCACCGGCCCTATACCTACCCGGAGGGGCGCATCGACATCCCGCCGAAGTCCGGCCGGCACGGCGGCGTGAAGTACACGGACTGGGCGATCGGCCACTTCGTGGAGGAGGCGCGGAAGCGGCCCTGGTTCGACGACACGATCTTCGTCGTCGTCGCCGACCACACGCACCGCGGGCGCGGGCGGACCGACCTGCCGATCGAGAACTACCACATCCCGATGGTGGTCTGGTCACCGCGGCACGTGAAGCCCGGGCGCGTCGACACGATCGCCTCGCAGATCGACGTGGCGCCCACGCTGCTCGGGATGCTCGGCTTCTCGTACCGCTCGCGCTTCTTCGGCCACGACGTGCTGCGCGAGGGCGCGGCGCGCCCCCGCGCGCTCATGGCGAACTACCAGACGGTGGGGCTCTACCAGGACGGCGTGGTCGTCGAGCTGAAGCCGAACCGCCGCGTCCGGATCGTCGACGCGGTGACGGGCGAGGAGCGGCCGCTCGACGAGCGCGGCCGCCGGCTCCTCGACGAGGCGATCGGGTACTACCAGGTCGCGTCGAGCGCCTACGCGAAGGGCGAGCTCAAGCAGAAGCTCGCGGTGGCGGCGCCGCCGAAGGCCGCCGCGAGCCCGTGACGCCGGGCTGGCCGGACCGCGCCTGGCGTGCGACGCTCGGCGGGTGACCTTCCCGGCCTTCGCCGCAGCGCTCCTCGCCTTCCTCCCGGCCGTGGCGCCGCGCGCGCCCACCGGTGCGCGCGGTTTGTTCGCCACGCAGGCGCGCGC
>JAHWYA010000079.1 GCA_020028115.1 Anaeromyxobacter sp. | reverse complement strand
GCTCGAGCGCCTCCGCCGCGGCGGGCTGCGTCGGGGCGGCGAGGCGCTGCGCCGCGCGGAGCTGCTGGGCCTCGCGGGCGAGGGTCGCCTGGTCCGAGGCCTTGCGCTCGTAGCCGCGGACCGCGTCGGCGATCTCGGCGAGATAGCGCGTGCGGCTCCCCGGCACGACCGCCGCCTGGCTCGTCGAGGCGCGGACGCCGACCTCGGGCAGCCGCGCGCCGTCCAGCTTCAGCCCGAGCTCGCGCAGCCGCGGCTTCATCGCCTGGTAGAGCGCGGTCACGCCGTCGTCGTTGAACCGGCTCGCGATGGTGCCGAAGACGGGCATCGCGTCCGGCGGCCGGTCGAACGCCCCGCGGTTCCGTTGCACCTGCTTCGAGACGTCGCGCAGCGCGTCCGCCGCGCCGCGCCGGTCGAACTTGTTGATCGCGACGAACTGCGCGAAGTCCAGCATGTCGATCTTCTCGAGCTGGCTCGCGGCCCCGAACTCCGGGGTCATCACGTAGACCGGCACGTCGACGAGCGGCACGATCGCCGCGTCGCCCTGGCCGATGCCGGGCGTCTCGACGACGACGAGGTCGAACCCGGCCGCCTTCGCCGCCGCGACGACGTCGGGGAGCGCCTTCGAGACCTCGTGGCCCGTGTCGCGGGTGGCGAGGCTCCGGAAGAAGACCCGCGGCCCCTTCGCCCACGGGCCGATGGCGTTCATGCGGATCCGGTCGCCGAGGAGGGCGCCGCCGCTGCGCCGGCGCGACGGGTCGATGCAGACGACCGCGATCCGGAGCGCGTCGTCCTGGTCGAGCCGGAGCCGCCGGATGAGCTCGTCCGTGAGGCTCGACTTCCCGGCGCCGCCCGTGCCGGTCACGCCGACCACGGGGACGCGCCGGGTGCGCGACTGGCCGTGGAGGGCGAGCACGAGCTTCGCGTCGGCGGTGCCGTTCTCGAGGGCGCTGACGAGGCGCGCGAGCGCGCGCCAGGACGCGTCGGTGTGTCCAGCGAGCGCCTCGAGCGCTCGCGGGGCGTGCGCCCCGGGATCGACGTCGCAGCGCTCGACGATGTCGCCGATCATCCCGTGCAGCCCCATCCGCTGCCCGTCCTCGGGGCTGTAGATCCGGGCGACCCCGTACTCCTGGAGCTCCCGGATCTCGGCCGGCACGACCACGCCGCCGCCGCCGCCGAACACCTGGATGTCCTCCCCGCCGCGCTCGCGGAGCAGGTCGATCATGTACTTGAAGAACTCGAGGTGGCCGCCCTGGTACGAGCTGACCGCGATCCCCTGCACGTCCTCCTGGACCGCGGCGGTGACGATCTCCTCGACGGAGCGGTTGTGGCCGAGGTGGATCACCTCGGCCCCCTTCTCCATGAGGATCCGCCGGACGATGTTGATGGCGGCGTCGTGGCCGTCGAAGAGGGCGGCGGCGGTGACGATCCGGACCTTGTTCTTCGGCTGGTACTCCGCGGCCGGCGCGCGCTCGCTCTTCGGGTGGCTCATGTCCGCTCCGCTCAGGCCTTCAGCTCCGGGAAGTCGTCCTCGAAGAACTCGCGCTCGCCGCGGCCCTCCGCCTGCCGCTTCACCTTCTCGAGCCGGGAGAGCTCGGTCCGGCGGATCTTCCCCGAGATGGTCTTCGGGAGCTCCGCGAACTCGATGACGCGGATCCGCTTGTACGGCGCGAGGGTGGCCCGGACGTGCTTGAAGATCGCGGCGGCGAGCTCGCGGCTCGGCGTGAAGCCCTCGCGGAGCACGAGGAACGCCTTCGGCACCGCGAGCCGGCGCGGGTCGGGGCTCGGCACGACCGCGGCCTCCGCGACCGCCGCGTGCTCGATGAGCGCGCTCTCGAGCTCGAACGGGCTGATGCGGTAGTCGGACGACTTGAAGACGTCGTCCATCCGGCCGACGTAGGTGAGGTAGCCCTCGTCGTCGACCGACGCGACGTCGCCGCAGTGGTAGTGGCCCGCGCGCATGAGGTGCTCGGTCTTCGCCGGGTCGTCCTTGTACCCGGTCATGAGCCCGAGCGGCCGCGGGTCGAGGGCGAGGCAGATCTCCCCCTCCTTCGCCGGCCGGTCGTCGTCGCCGAGGAGGGCGACCTGGTAGCCCGGCATCGGACGCCCCATCGAGCCCGGCTTCACCGCCTGCCCGGGCGAGTTCCCGACCTGGCAGGTGGTCTCGGTCTGCCCGTAGCCGTCGCGGATGGTGATGCCCCAGGCCTTCTTCACCTGATCGATCACCTCCGGGTTGAGCGGCTCGCCCGCGCCGACGAGCTCGCGGAGCTTCACCGGGTACTTCGCGAGGTCCTCCTGGATCAGCATGCGCCACACGGTCGGCGGCGCGCAGAGCGAGGTGACGCCGCAGCGGACGACGACGTCGAGGGTCGCCTTCGCGTTGAAGCGCGCGTAGTTGTAGATGAACACCGTCGCGCCGGCGTTCCAGGGCGAGAACACGTTCGACCACGCGTGCTTCGCCCACCCCGGAGAGCTGATGTTGAAGTGCACGTCGCCGGGCTTCAGCCCGATCCAGTACATCGTCGAGAGGTGGCCGACCGGGTAGCTCTGGTGCGTGTGCTGGACGAGCTTCGGCTTCGCGGTCGTGCCCGAGGTGAAGTAGAGGAGGAGCGGGTCCGTCGCGTTCGTCCGGCCGTCGGGCGTGAAGCCGGCCGGTGCCTCGCGCGACCGGTCGAGGTTCGTCCAGCCCGGCCGGTCCTTGCCGACCACGATCCGCCCGTAGCCGCCCGGCAGCGCGTCGAACTTGCCCGTGTCGCCGTCGCCGACGATCACGTGGCGGACGTTGCCGCGCTCGAACCGGTCGCGGAGGTCCTCGGTGTTGAGGAGGGTCGTCGCGGGGATGATCACCGCGCCGAGCTTCATGCAGGAAAGCATCACCTCCCAGAGCGGGACGACGTTGCCGAGCATCATGAGGACCGAGTCCCCGCGGCGGACGCCCTGGGCGCGGAGGAAGTTCGCGACCTGGTCCGAGCGGCGGGACATGTCGGCGAAGGAGAGCTTCGTCTCGCCCTGGCCCTCGTCGACCACCCACAGCGCCGGGCGGTCGTTCCCCTTCGCCATCGCGTCGAAGTAGTCGAGCGCCCAGTTGAACTCGTCGAGCCTCGGCCACCGGAACTCCCGGCGCGCCTGCGCGTAGTCGGTCCGGTGGGCGAGGAGGAAGTCGCGGGCTTCGAGGAACGATCGCAGCGAGCTCGTCATGGGCACCTCCGCAGGACGCGTCGCTCGGACGCGAGAAGGGACGTCGCACCAGGACTCTACGCAACGGGGTCGCCCCCAGCGATGCCCGGAGCCGCCGGGGGCGCTGGCGCTTTTTGCCACTTCCGAGCGGGGGGCCGCTCGCTCGCTCGGGGCAAGCCTCATCCGGCTGCCCCTGCGCTCGCCTCGCGGGACGTGTCCCCCCGTCAGAGTCGGACGGACAGGCCGAGCCCGAGGTGATTCAGGAGGGCGAAGTTGTAGACCTCGTCCGTGTCCGCCCCGCCCTCGATGATCCGGTACCCGGCGCGGAAGGAGACCCCGGGACGGACCTCCGCCTCGAGCGCGACGAGCACGTCCACTGCGCGCCCCTGGCTCGCCGCGAGCGCGTCCCCGTCGACGACGAGCGAGAAGGGCGCCGCGAACCGCCACGCCGCGCGGAACGAGAGGAGCGGGACGACCCCGACGTTCGTCTTCTCCGCCGCGGCGGCGCCCTGCAGCGTGATCGCGGCGTCGCGGATGAACGCAGTGCCGCCGACATCGAGGTCGAGCCGCGCCGAGCGGACGAGGCCGTAGCGGTACGTGAGCCGGTAGGAGTCGAAGACGTAGCGGGAACGGACCGAGGCGCCGGCCGGGTAGGTCACTCCCTGGAACTGGACCGCGCGCGGGAGGAAGCCGCTCGCCTCGAGCCGGACGGGCGCCCAGGTCGCGAACAGGGTGTGGCGCCCGGCGAACGTCGCGCCCGCCCGGGCGCGCACGTAGGGCGACTCGTCCGGCACGAGATCGCGCACGAGGGAGATCCGCGTCCCCGTGTCGCCGGGGATCCGGACGTCGTTCCGGGACGCCCAGACGAACCCCGTCTCGACGTCGGCGAGCCACTCCGCCCCGCGCGCCACCGGGGGCGCGAGCAGGGCGAAGGCCGCGAGCGTCGCGAGCCCTCCGGGGCGAAGCGGGTTCCTCATGCCGGTCTCCCTCCTAGCCGCGGACGAGGCCGCGGGCGCGTGCGGCAGGAGGAGACCGGAACGTCGCGCGCCTGTCGAGCGCCATCTCGCGCAGCCTGCGGATCCGCTCCTGCGCGGGCGGGTGCGTCGAGAAGAGGCCGACGAGGCCGCCCACGCGGCCGAACGGGTTCACGATGAAGAGGCTCGCGGCGGCGGGCTCCGCCTGCGCCGCGGGGACGATCCCCGCCGCGGCCTCGAGCTTCTCGAGCGCGCTCGCGAGCGAGAGCGGGTCGCCCGAGAGCCGCGCGCCGGTCTCGTCGGCGAGGTACTCCCGCGACCGCGAGATGCCGAGCTGCACGAGCGTCGCGGCGATCGGACCGAGGAAGAGGAAGAGGAGCCCACCCGCGCCCGAGCCCTGCTCCTCCTCGTCCCGCTGGCCGAGCAGGCCGCTGAACGCGACGACGTGCGCGAGGTTCCCGACCGCGGCGGCGAGGCCGGCGGCGACCGTCGCGACGAGGATGTCGCGGTTCACGACGTGGCCGAGCTCATGGGCGAGGACGCCGCGCAGCTCGCGCTCGTCGAGGATCGAGAGGAGCCCGGTCGTCACCGCCACGGCGGCGCGCTGCGGGTTGCGGCCGGTCGCGAACGCGTTCGCGTAGGGCTGGTCGATGAGGCACACCCGCGGCTTCGGGATCCCGGCGGCGGCCGAGAGCTCGTCCACCATCCGGTGGAGGGCGGGCGCCTCGGCCGGCGTGACCTCGCGCGCCCCGGACATCCGGAGCACCAGCCGGTCCGAGAAGAAGTACGCGAAGAGGTTCATCGCGAACGCGAGCGCGGTCGCGCCCCAGAGCCACTGGGGCCCGAGCGAGCCGCCGACCGCGACCAGGATCGCCGAGAGGACGCCGAGCAGGACGATCGTCTTGAGCTGGTTCTTCATGCCCTCGAGCTTAAGGATTCGCGCCGCTGCGACAATTACGAAATGTAGCGGCGACAATGCGTATTAAGCTAAGCAATGCCGCGAGACGGGCCCCGGCTCGCGAGGAGGAGTGCCGGGCGCGCGGGCCGCTACGGGGCGCAGGTCGACACGAGCGGGATGAGCCCCTCGAGCGCGAGGCCCACCATGTCGGAGCGGCCGTCCCCGTTCACGTCTCCAGCGATCGCCGCCTTGAGGCCGACGTCCGCGTAGGGGCCCATCGTGGACGAGGTCGCGACGTCGAAGCCGGACCGCTTGTAACCGCCGGGCCGCGCGAGGAGCACCGCCACGCGGGTGACCGCGTCGGGGTGCCCGTCGCCGTCGACGTCCGCGATCGCGACCGTCTCGGAGCCGCGCCCGATCGACGTCTCCGCCGCGGCGAACCCGCCGCTCCAGTCCGCGTAGAGCACCCTCGTGCCGTCCCAGGCGGTGACCACGAGGTCGGGCCGGCCGTCGAGGTCGAGGTCGGCGGCGCCTGCGGCACTCACCAGCGGGACCGGGAAGGAGCGTGGCGGCTCGAACGTCGCGTCGCCGCGACCCCGGAGCACGCTCACCGTGTTCTGGGGCCCGTTCCCGACGACGAGGTCGAGCGCCCCGTCGGCGTCGACGTCGGCGACCGCGGCGTGCGATGCGGCGCCGCCCGCCGGGAAGGTCGTCCGCGCCAGGAACGTTCCGTCGCCGTTCCCGCGGAGGACGCTCACGGTGCCCTCTGAGCCGTTCGCGACGGCGAGGTCGGGGTGCGCGTCGCCGTCGAGGCGCGCGAGCGCGAACGCGAGAGCCGAGCCGGCGACGGCCTCGGGGCGCGGGACGAACGTGCCGTCGCCCGCGGAGAGGAGGGGGAGGGCGGCCGTGCCGCGCTCCACCACCACGTCCTCGTCCCCATCGCCGTCGAGGTCCGCCGCCGCGAGCGCGAGCGGCGCCGCGAACGACGCGGCGGTGGTCACCATCGACGCGGCGAACGTCCCGTCGCCGTTCCCGACGAAGGCCACGACCAGCCCGGCCCCGCCGGCGCCGACGACGTCGGCGAGGCCGTCGCCGTTCAGGTCCGCCGCGACGGCCGCGTCGAGGCGCGCCGGGGCGGCGAGGAACGCCGGCGCCCGGAACGAGCCGTCGCCGCGGCCGAGGATCGTCTGGCCCCCGTACAAGGACATCGCGACGAGGTCGGCGTTCCCGTCCTCGTCCACGTCGGCGACGCGGACCGTGCTCACCTCGAGCCCCCGGAGTAGACGGCGCGCGCCCCGAAGCCGCCCGTCCCGTCGCCGAGCAGGACGCTCGCGGAGGACTCGCCGGCGCTGGCGACCACGAGGTCGAGCTTCCCGTCGGCGTTCACGTCGTCCAGGGCGACCGACGTCGGGGACCGTACCGTCGAGACGGTGCGCACCTCCGGGGCGAACCGGCCGTCGCCGTCGCCGAGCAGGAGCGTCACGGTCCCCGCCACCGTGTTGCCGGCGACGGCGAGGTCGGTCCTGCCGTCGCGGTTCACGTCGCCGAGCGCGACGTCCCACGGGTGCGCTCCCGCCGCCACGGGGATCGCGGCCTGGAAGGTGCCGTCGCCGTTCCCGCGGAAGACCCAGACGCTGTCGGAGTACGCGTTCACGACGACGAGATCGACGGTGGCGTTCCCGTCCACCCGGCCGGCCGCGACCGCGACGGGCCCCTGTCCCGTGCCGAGCAGCGTGGGCGTCCCGAAGCCCCCCGAGCCGGTCCCGAGCAGCACCGCCACCTGGCTCGACTGGAGCGCGGCGACGAGGTCGAGCTTCCCGTCGGCGTTCAGGTCGGCGAGCGACACCAGGCCGGGCGTGCCGCCGACCGGAACGGTCGCCGCGGTGCCGAACGTGCCGTCGCCGTTGCCGAGCGCGATCCCGACCGACGTGGACCCGAAGACCGGGATCGGTACGACGAGGTCGGGCTTCCCGTCGCCGTTCACGTCCCCCACCGCGCCGGAGTCGCCGGCGCCGCCGGGGACCACCTCCGACCGGAGCGGCGGCCGGAACGTCCCGTCGCCCC
>JAHWYA010000549.1 GCA_020028115.1 Anaeromyxobacter sp. | reverse complement strand
GTCGGAGATGCGTACGCTCGCGCGGGACTACCTCGGCGCGTACTTCCGGTGGCGGCCCGAGGAGGCGACCGCGTTCGGGTTCCCCGGCGCGGACCACGCGGCCGTGAACGATCCCTCGCCCGCCTCGGTCGCCGCGTGGCAGGCGGAAGAGGACGGCTTCCTCGCCCGCGTGCGCGCGGTGGACGCCGGCGCCCTCGCGGGCACCCCCGAGGCGGTCGCGCGCGGGATCCTGCTCGAGGCGATCGCGTCGTCCCGGCAGGTGCGGGTGTGCCGCAGCGAGCTGTGGGCGGTCTCGTCCGTGAACGGCTGGCAAGGGGAGTACGCCGCCCTCGCCGAGGTGCAGCCGGTCGGGACGCCCGCGCTGCGCGCCGCCGCGGTCGCGCGGGTGTCGGCGCTCGCCCGGCGCGTCGACGCCGAGGTCGAGAACCTGAAGGAGGGGGCGCGGACCGGCCACGTCGCGACGCGCGAGAACGTCGACCGCGTCGCGGCCGAGCTCGACCGGCTCCTGGCGACGCCGGCGACGAGCTGGCCCCAGGTGAAGCTCGCCGAGCGGGACGGCGATCCGGCCTTCCGGGTGGCGCTCGCGGGCGCCGTCGAGCGCGACCTCGCTCCCGCGGCGCAGCGGTACCGGACGTATCTCCGGAACGAGTACGTCGACCAGGCGCGGCGGAGGCCGAGCCTGCTCGAGCTGCCCGGCGGCGAGCGGTGCTACCGCGCCTCGGTGCGGCTGCACGCGACCCTCGACCTCGAGCCCGCCGACGTCCACGCGACGGGGCTCGCGCAGGTGCAGGCGCTGCACGCCGAGATGCGGCCGATCGCCGAGCGCGCGTTCGGCACCGCGAACGTCCCCGACCTCCTGCGGCGGCTCCGCGACGACCCGGCCCTGCGCTTCTCGAGCGCGGACGAGGTCGTCGCGGTCTCTCGCGCCGCGCTCGGCCGCGCGCGGGAGGCGGCGCCGCGGTGGTTCGGCCTCGTGCCGCAGGCGCCGGTCGAGCTCCGGCCGTACCCCGAGTTCCTCCGCGGCTCCGCGCCGGCGGAGCGCTACACGCCCGACTTCTCGGGCGGCGAGCTCGCCGGGCTCTACCTCATCGACGCCCTCGAGCCGGCGAAGAAGCCACGCGCGCCGGTCGAGGCGAACACCTTCCACGAGGCGATCCCCGGCCACCACCTCCAGATCGCCGTGGCGCTCGAGCGCGGCGGCTCGCGGCTCGGGCAGTACCTGCTCAACGCCGGGTTCGTCGAGGGCTGGGCGCTGTACGCCGAGCGCCTCGCGGACGAGATGGGGCTCTACTCCGGCGACCTGTACCGGCTCGGCTTCCTCGCGAACCAGACGTTCCGCGCGGCGCGGCTCGTGGTGGACTCGGGGCTGAACGTGTACGGCTGGCCCCGCCAGCGCGCGATCGACTACCTCGTCGCGAACGCCGGGCTCCCCGAGGACGCCGCCGCGTCGGAGGTGGACCGCTACCTCGCCTGGCCCGGGCAGGGCACCTCGTACGCCCTCGGCGCGCTGGAGATCGCCCGCCTGCGCGCCGGCGCCGAGCGCACCCTGGGGCCTCGCTTCGACGTGCGCGCGTTCCACGACGCCGTCCTCGAGGACGGCGCCGTCCCGCTCCCGCTGCTCCGCGAGAAGATCGCGCGCTGGGTGGCGGCGCGCGCGCAGTGACCCCCTACTTCTTCAGGACGGGCGTCCCCGGCTCGTAGCCCGTCGAGGCGATCGCCGCGACGATCTGCTCGGGCTTCACCTTCGCCGCGTCGTAGACCACCGTCGCCTGCGCCTTGTCGAGGTCGGTGTCGACGCTCCTCACGCCCTCGAGCTTCTTCACCGCCTCGGTGACGTGGCCCACGCAGCCGCCGCAGTGCATCCCCTTCACCGGGATGACGGCGGTCGCCTGGGCGGCCGCGGCGGCCTGGCCGCCCTTCGACTTCGCCTCGCCTGCGGCGAGGCCACGCTCGGGCTGAGCGGATCCGGAGGGCTCGGCGGCGGCGGCGGCGAGGGAGAGCAGGGACGCGGCGGCGAAGGCGGCGAGCTTCACTGTGGCTCCTCGGGTCGGGTGCGGAGCCGAGTGTAGCCCGGGCCCTGGCGACGCGGGGCGTCTCGACCGGGGCGATCGGATGTACCCTGGGGCGGCCCGCCACCCCGATGACCGTCGATCACCACACCGCCCTCGAGGAGGCCGTGTTCCTCGCGCTGAACAGCGACGCCGGGTGGCTCCTCGACCGCGCGGCGGTCGTGCTGTCGGCCCGGCCGTTCGGCGTCGCGGTCGGGGTCGCCCTCGCGATCGCCATCGCCGCGGCCTTCGCGACCGGGCGGCGGCGGCTCGCGCTCGTGCTCGCGCTCGGCCTCGCGCTCGCGGCGAGCGATCTCCTGGGCGCGCGCATCCTGCGGCCGCTGTTCGGCCGCATGCGCCCGCACTACGCGCTGCCGCCGGGCACGGTGCGGATCCTCGTCCAGGCGGCGGACGTCGGCTCGATCCCGAGCCTGCACGCGTCCAACTTCTTCGCGATGGCGACCGTCGCGTGGGCCGCGAGCCGGAGGCTCGGGATCGCGGCGCTCGTCCTCGCCGCGGCGGTCGCCTGGAGCCGCGTGCACGGCGGCGTGCACTGGCCGACGGACGTCCTCGCCGGCGCGGCGTGGGGGACCCTGTGC
>JAHWYA010000548.1 GCA_020028115.1 Anaeromyxobacter sp. | reverse complement strand
CGCGATCTTCCCGCCCGGCGGCGCCGCGCTCGCGGCCCGCCTCGCGCTCTCGGTGGGCCTCGCGCGCGCGACCCACGAGCCGTTCCTCGAGCTTTCCGTCCTCGGCGCCCGCTCGGGCGCGCCGGGGCCGTTCGCGGCGGCCGCCCTGTCCGTGGGCGTCCGGTTCGGAGTGGGGGGTCCGCATGCCGACGATCCTGATCGTCGATGACGAGCCGGTCATCCTCGACGTCTTCCGCCGCTTCCTCGAGGGCGAGGGCCGGACGCTGCTCCTCGCGAGCTCCATGCGGGAGGCGATCGCCCGGGGGGAGGAGCCCGGCGAGCTCGACGTCGCCCTCGTCGACAAGAACCTCGGCGACGGCTCCGGGCTCGACGTCGCCCGCGCGCTCCGGCGCCTCAAGCCGGACGTGGAGGTCATCCTCGTCACCGGGTACGCCTCCCTCGACACCGCGATCCAGGCCGTGCAGATCGGCGCGTACGACTACGTCACGAAGCCGATCTCCGACTACGAGGCGCTGAACCTCAAGGTCGAGAACGCGGCCGAGAAGGTGCGGATGAAGCGGCGGCAGCGCGAGCTCGTCGCGCAGCTCGTCGAGAGCGAGGCGCTGCACCGCGGCGTCTTCGAGACGTCGAGCGACGCGATGCTCCTCGTCGACGCGGAGACCGAGCGGCTCCACGACGCGAACCCGGCCGCCGAGCGGCTGTATGGCCGCGGCCGCGACGAGCTGAAGCGGCTCCGCTTCGACGACCTGACCGACCCCGAGACGGCGGACGCGCTCCCCGGCGAGGGCGCGCGCTCGGTGCCCGGGCGTCACCGCCGCGCCGGCGGAACGTCGTTCCCGGTGGAGGTCTCCGCCGGCGCGCTGTTCCTGCGCGAGCGCCACTTCCGCGTCCTGTCGGTGCGCGACGTCTCCGAGCGGGAGGGGGCCGAGACCGCGCGGCGCGAGCTCGAGCAGAACCTCCGCCAGGCGCAGAAGATGGAGGCGGTCGGCCGGCTCGCGGGCGGGATCGCCCACGACTTCTCGAACCTCCTCGCGGTGATCCTCGGCTGGTCGGACATGCTCGGGCGCGACCTCCCGGCCGGCGACCTGCGGCTGCGCGAGTCGGCGGACGGGATCATCGAGGCGGCGCACCGCGCGGTCGGCGTGACGCGGCAGCTCCTCACGCTCTCCCGCAAGAAGCTCCTGCGCACCGAGGTGCTCACGGTGAACAAGGTCGTCCAGGACCTCGGGCGGCTCCTCTCGCGCGCGATCGGCGAGCGGATCGAGCTCTCGACGTCGCTGCAGGACGGCGTCTGGCCCGTGGTGGCGGACTCGGATCAGCTCGCGCAGGTGCTCCTCAACCTCGCCGTGAACGCCCGCGACGCGATGCCCGACGGCGGGCCGCTCGCCATCTCGACGGCGAACCTGGAGCTCCGCGGCGCCGCGCCCGACGTCGGCCTCCCGGCCGGGCGCTACGTGACGCTCACGGTGAAGGACGGCGGCTGCGGCATGACCGAGGAGGTCCGGGCGCGGCTCTTCGAGCCGTTCTTCACGACGAAGGACCACGGCACCGGGCTCGGCCTCGCCACCGTCTACGGGATCGTCCGCCAGGCGGGCGGCGCGGTCCGCGTCGAGTCGCGGGCGGGCGCGGGGGCGACCTTCACCGTCTTCCTGCCCGCGGCCGACGAGCGGGTCGCGCGGATCGCGGTGCCGGTCTCGGCCGCCGCCCCGCGCGGCCTCGGCGAGACGGTCGTCCTCGCCGAGGACGAGGACTCGCTCCGCGTCCTGCTCGGGCGGGTGCTCGCGGGCTCGGGGTACCGCGTCATCGCCGGGCGGAACGGCGCCGAGGCGCTCGAGGCGGTCCACGCGAGCGGCGGGCGCATCGACGTCCTCCTCACCGACGTCGTCATGCCCCGCATGAACGGGACGGAGCTCGCGTCGAAGCTCGCGACGGAGCAGCCCGGCGTGAAGGTCCTCTTCATGACCGGCCACACCGAGGACGGGTCGCTGCTCGGCCGCTTCGAGACGGGCGAGGCCGAGATCATCCAGAAGCCGTTCACCAGCGAGGCGCTCCTCGGCCACCTCCGGCGGCTGCTCGGCCCGGCGCGGGCCAGCGCGTAGGCGAGCTACAACCCCGCGGGATCGCCGCCCGGCGTCACGCCGCGGCGGGTCGAGCGCTCGCGCCACGCCCGCCCGAGCGGCCGGTGCATCGGCTTGCGCGCCGGCGCGCGCATCTTGGCGAGCTCGCGGCGTACGAGCCGCTTCAGGCGATCCGTCGCGTCGAGGAGGGCCTTGTGCAGGTCGTCCTCCCTCGCCTCCACGTGGAGCGTCCGCGCGTTCGGCATCCGGAACGAGACGCGGCACGTCTGGTCGACGCCTCCCCGCCGCGGGCGCTCGTCGGCGAGGTGGACGGAGAGCTCCGCGGCGGAGTCGTCGAACAGGCGGGCGAGCGGTCTCGTGACGTGCTTCTCGAGGAACGTGGGGAGGTCGGGCGGCAGGGTGAGGTGGTGCGCGTGGATCGAGAGCCTCATGCCGATACGATGCGCACACGCGGGCCTGCGATGCGCGGAGCCTAAGGCCGAGACCACTTGGCCTGATTCGCTGCTGCGGCACACGCTGGCTGGCTGCGCCGGGCAGACTCGGCCCTGCGCTGCTCGACGTACCTTACA
>JAHWYA010000547.1 GCA_020028115.1 Anaeromyxobacter sp. | reverse complement strand
GCGCCCCGCCTCCGCCCGGCGCACCGCCGCCGAGGCGGTCTCGGCGGCGGGCTCGATCTCGCGCAGGAGCCGCCCCGCGTCCGCGGCGTGCGCCGAGCGCGAGCCGGCGGCTCTCCGGAGCCGGTCCGTCGCCTCGCGGAGCTCCTCCACCGCGCGCGACAGGAGCCGGATCCCCTCCTGGTAGCCGGACTCGGCGCGCAGCGCGGCGAGGTCCTCGCGCTGGCTCGGCGAGAGGCCCGGCAGCTTCTCGGCGCGGCCGAGGTAGCCGAGCCCGCGCTCGAGGCGGGCCGGGTCCCCGCTCGCGATCTCGTCCCGGGCCCAGCCCGACACGAGCTCGTAGATGGCCTGGTCGACGAGGCCGCGCTCGTCGAAGGCGCGCTCGCCGGGGATCGCCTTGCCGGGGGGCGGGACGAGCGGGGCGTAGGCCGCCGCCGTCGCGGGGTCGGAGGTCTCGAACGCGCCGCGCCCGATGGGCAGCAGGTACCCGCGCATCACGACGAGCCGGCCGTCGGCCGGCACGAGGTACCAGGTGCGCGCGTTCCGCTCGGCGGCGAGCCACGCGACGAGCGCGAGGAGCCCGAGGATCGCGATCCACGCGATCGCGGAGCGGAAGGTCCCGCCGGCGCCGCGGCCGGCCACGGTCGTGTCGTCCATCGATTCGATCCTAGCTCCGCGGGACCCCGACGTACGGGAGGTTCCGCATGCGGCCGTCCCAGTCCAGCCCGTAGCCGACCACGAACTCGTCCCCGATGACGAAGCCCCGGTAGTCGATGGGGATCGTGACCCGCGCCCGCGAGGGCTTCTCGAGCAGCGCGCAGACCTTGAGGCTCGCCGGCGCCCGCGTCGCGAGGTTGTCGAGCAGGTACCGCATGGTGAGCCCGGTGTCGACGATGTCCTCGACGAGGAGCACGTCCTTCCCGTCGATCGGCCGTCCGAGGTCGCTCGTGATCTTCACGACGCCCGTCGTCGTCGTGCCCTGGTACGAGGTGATCCCGATGAAGTCCACCGACAGCGGCAGGTCGATGGCGCGGACCAGGTCCGCGAGGAAGATGAAGCTCCCCTTCAGCACCCCCACCACGACGAGCGAGCGCCCCGCGTAGTCGCGAGTGATGTGCTCGCCGAGCGCGCGGACCCGCGCCGCGAGGTCGGCCTCGGAGATGAGCACCTCGATGCGGGCGCCGCCGCCCTTGCCGGCTCCGGGGCTAGACATAGGCGTTGTTCATGAGCTCCCCGAAGCCGCCGCCGCCCGGGACGATGTACTGGTGGTCGTCGAGGCCGCGCTCCTCGTCCCAGCGCGTGCCCGGGACGGTCGCGAGGACCTCGGGCGGCGAGAGGCCGCGGTCGAGCCGGAGGGCGTAGACGACGACGTCCGGGTGGGCGCGCGTCATCGTGCGGAGGTACTCCGGCGTCACGATGAGGTGGACGTTGACGATCCTCCGCGGCGTTCCGGGCACCGTCGCCTTGTACGTGTCGATCGCGGTGGCGAGCGAGGAGCCGGTCGCGCCCATCGGGTCCGGGAAGAGCAGGAAGGCGCCGTCGACGTCGCCGCCGATCTTCATCCCGCCGATGCCCGCGCCGACGACCCGATCCTCGGCGCCGAGCATCCGGCTCATGATGATGTGGTCCTGGCGCACGAGCGACGGCTCGAGCACCTCGTTCAGGAGGTCGTAGGCGACCTGCGACGGGATCGTCCCGGCGCGGGCGATGTTCACCGTCACCGCCCGGACGTGGCGGTCGATGACCTCGCCCTCGAAGATCGCCTGGGGCGACGAGTCGATCATCCGCGTCGGCACGGAGACCCGGCGGCGCGGCAGCTCCGCGTCGATCACGGTGCGGATGAGGTCCTCGTAGAGGGCGCGGACGAGCCGGTTCACCGCGGGCTGGCGGGTCTCCTTCGCGCAGAGGGTCGCGAGCTGGGCGAGCCGGAGCGGGCTCGCGACGAGGTGCACGTTCGCGCCGTACCGGTGCTCGAGCTCGGAGAGGCGAAACGGGACGGAGTCGTAGCTGCGATCGCGCACTCGAGCCTCCCGCGCCCGCCGGGGGCGCGACCGCGAGGACGAAAGCACGACCCCCGCGCCGAGGACAAGGGGAGAAGGCGAGCCGGGCGGCGGCCCCTCGCCCCCTGTGGTACGACGATCGGGTGCGCTTCACGACGCTCGCACCTGCGAAGGTGAACCTCGTCCTGCGCGTCGGCCCGCCCCGGCCGGACGGCTACCACGACCTGCTCTCCCTCATGGTCCCCCTGGACCTCGCGGACGAGGTCGCCGTCGCGATCTCGGCGCGCAGAGGCCCGGTGACCTGCCGCGTCCCGAACCGGCCGGAGCTCGACGGCGAGGGGAACCTCGCCGCGCGCGCGGCGCTCCTGTTCCGCGAGCGGTTCGGGATCGATCGCGGCGTCGCGATCCGGATCGCGAAGCGGATCCCGGTGACGGCGGGGCTCGGGGGCGGCTCCTCGGACGCGGCGGCGGTGCTGCGGATCCTGGCGCGCGCGTTCCGCGTGCGCGACGCGCGCGCCGTCGCCGAGCTCGCGCTCCGGGTGGGGTCGGACGTTCCGTTCTTCCTCGGGCCCGGGCCGGCCTGGGCCCGCGGCCGCGGCGAGCGGCTCACGCCGGCGAAGGTCCCTCCGCTCCACCTCGTGCTCGCGTACCCC
>JAHWYA010000078.1 GCA_020028115.1 Anaeromyxobacter sp. | reverse complement strand
TGCCTCGCCGCGGCCGACGAGCGGATTGCCGGAGGGGCCGCGGGCCTCGAGCGGGCGCGGCGCCACCCGACCCGCCTGGCCGCGCGCCCCGGACAGGCCCTCGAGGGCGACCAGGGCGACTGGCACGTCTGGGCCGTGGCGGCCTGCGACGGCGGCGTGCAGTACCGGATCTTCCTCACCGCCGCGACGCCCGCGGCGCCGGAGGTGCTCGAGCTGTGGCGGGGCCTCCTGACGTCGGCGCGCATCGGCGGGGAGGCGTAGGCGAACGGCGGCGGGTGGGGCAGGGCGAGGAGCGATCGCATGACGCACCACGACTGGATCGCCGGCGAGCTCGTCCGGCCGTATGGCGACCGGCGCGACGACGGGATCGTGCAGCTCTCCTTCGTCCTGCCGGTGCCGCCGAGCGAGCGCGCCCGCGAGGCGGCGGCGGAGCTCGCGCGCCGGCTCGGGCTCGACCAGGTCCACGTCGCCCACATGGAGGCCGCGGCGGCTCGCTACACGTTCTTCGTCGTGTACGGCAGGACCGCCGCCGGGGTGGAGTGGGAGCGGATCCAGGTCCCCGAGGTCCTCGTCCGCAAGCGCGGGTTCGACGAGCTCAACGCGTACGCGCTCCGCGAGGTGGGGCGGCGCATCGTCGTGCTCGGCGCGTGCACCGGGTCCGACGCCCACGCGGTCGGGATCGACGCGATCATGAACATGAAGGGGTACGCGGGAGACCCCGGCCTCGAGCGCTACGCCTGCTTCGAGGCGACGAACCTCGGCGCGCAGGTCGAGAACGTCCGGCTCGCGCGGCTCGCGGTGGAGCGGCGCGCGGACGCGGTCCTCGTCTCGCAGGTGGTCACGCAGCGCGACGTGCACCGCGAGAACGCCCGGCAGCTCGTGGAGGAGCTCGAGCGGCTCGGCGTCCGCGCGGGCGTGACCCTCGTGCTCGGGGGTCCCCGGATCGATCACCGGTTCGCGGTGGAGCTCGGGTACGACGCGGGGTTCGGGCCGGCCACGCGGCCGTCCGACGTGGCGAGCTTCATCGTCGGGTCCGTCCTCCGGCGGATGGGGAAGGAGCACTAGCCATGACCACCCGGGCCGGTCAGGGGTCCGACATGCGCAGCGTCCTCAGGGTGCGGATGTCCGGCGCGGACGCGCACTACGGCGGGAACCTCGTGGACGGCGCGCGGATCCTCGCGCTCTTCGGCGACGCCGCGACGGAGCTGTGCATCCGTCACGACGGCGACGAGGGGCTGCTCCGCGCGTACGAGGCGGTGGAGGTCCTCGCGCCGACGCACGCCGGCGACTACCTCGAGATCGAGGCGGAGCTCGTCGCCGCCGGCAACACCTCGCGGACGATGCGGTTCGAGGCGCGCCGCGTGATCGCCGCGCGGCCGGACGTCTCCGCGAGCGCGGCCGACGCGTTGCCGGAGCCCGTCGTGGTCTGCCGCGCCCGCGGCACCTGCGTCGTGCCCCGTCCGCAGCAGCGGCCCCCGCGCCGGGAAGGCCGGTGACGCCGTGGGCCCGAAGGTCGTCGTCGCGGCGGCGGTGGTCGGCGCGGAGGTGACGCGCGCGCAGAGCCCGTACGTCCCGTACACGCCCGAGGAGATCGCGCGCGCCGCGGTGGACGCCTGGCGCGCCGGCGCCGCCGTGGTGCACCTCCACGCGCGCTGGCCGGACGGGCGCCCGTCGCAGGACCCGCGGCACTTCCGCGAGATCGTGGACCGGATCCGCGCCGCGGGCAGCGACGTCGTCCTGCAGTGCTCGACGGGGGGCGCCATCGGGATGTCGCTCGAGGAGCGGCTCGGCTCGCTCGTCGACGGCGCCGAGATGGGCACGCTCAACCTCGGCACGATGAACTTCGGCGACGGCGTGTTCCTGAACCCGCGCCCGGACGTCGTCGCGGTCGCCGCGCGCCTCCGCGCCCGCGCCCTCGTCCCGGAGTGCGAGGTCTACGACGCCGGGATGCTCGACACGCTCCGCTGGCTCCTCGAGCGCGGCCACCTCGCGCCGCCCTACCACGTGCAGCTCGTGCTCGGCGTGCCGGGAGGGATGGGCGCGACGCGGCGCAACCTCGAGTTCCTCGTCGGGGGGCTCCCGGAGGGCGTGCACTGGTCGGTCGCAGGCGTCGGGCGAGCGCAGCTCCCGATGGCGGAGGCTGCGCTCGCGCTCGGCGGGCACGTCCGGGTCGGGCTCGAGGACAACCTCTACGCCGCGAAGGGCGTCCTCGCCCGCGGGTCGGACGAGCTGGTTCGACTCGCGGTCAATCTGGCCGCCGCGGCCGGCCGCGAGCCGGCGACCCCGGCGGAGGCCCGCGCGCTGCTCGGGATCGCCGCCGGGAACGCGCTCGTGTCCAGCATTTCCACGGCTTGACGCCCCCGAGAGGGGGCGCTAGGGTCGCGCGGTTCTCTCGCGGGGACCCATCCGGATGACCAAGGCCGATCTCATCGAGAAGGTGCAGGCGGTGCACGGCGACCTCTCGAAGCGCCAGGTGGCGCTCGTGGTCGACGCGGTCTTCGAGAACCTCGCGAAGGGGATCCGCAGGGACAAGCGGTTCTCGATGCCGGGCTTCGGCACCTTCGTCGTGAAGAAGCGCGCCGGGCGCGTCGGCCGGAACCCGCAGACGGGCGCCGAGATCAAGATCGCGCCGACGAAGACGGTCGGCTTCAAGCCGGCCCCCGAGCTCAAGGGCTCGCTCTAGGCACCGGGGTCACCGATGGGCTCGCTCACCGAGTGGCTCCTCGGCTTCCGCACGCTCCACGAGAAGGCGCGCCGCGGCCAGCTCAGGGACGCCGACGCGGTCCGCTACCGCGCCGGCCGCGAGGAGCTCGCGCGCGCGCTCCTGACGGCGCAGCGGCTCCAGCTCAAGTCCGGCGAGACGCCGCGGCGCGCGATGCGCGTCGCCCGCGCGCTCCAGGTGGACCTCGATCTCCCGACCGGGCGGCTCCGGTCCGTCACGGTCGACATGTCGACCGGCGGCTTCTCGTGCCTCCTCCAGAAGGCGCCGAGCCTCGGCGAGGACGTCGGGTTCACGCTGCGGATCCCCGCGGCCGACCCGCTCGTCGGGCGCGCGCGCATCCAGGACCTGAAGGTCCTCGCCGGCACGGTCCGGGTCGCGTTCATGTTCCGGGATCTCTCCGACGTGGACCGCGAGCGGATGGAGATGTTCGTGTTCGACACCGTGCTCGCGCAGCTCGCGCCGGGCGGCGGTCTCTAGCAGGCGGTCCCCGGAAAGACAGACGGGGCGCCCCGGGCCCGCGCGCCCGGAACGCCCCGCCTTCCCCGCTGCGAGCTGCGTTACTTCTTCGCCGGCCTGAGGTCGAAGTCGATGTCGATCTGGGCGGTGAAGAGCCAGTCGGACTTGTTGCCCGGCTGCACCTCGGGCTCGAGGAAGAACACCGGCCCGACGAGCAGGTCGATCGCGTCCGTGAAGTAGAAGTACAGGCCGCCTCCCCACGCGCTCAGCACGTTGTTGCCGGACTGGAAGTCGGCGGCCGGGACGATCTTCTTGAGCCCGGGTAGGCCGACCTGGAACTCGGGCCCCATCCAGTGAAGGAAGAAGCCGGTCGCGTCCTTGTTGCCGTTCTTGTCGACGAGGAGTTTGTCGTTCAATGCGGTATACACGCCGCCCCCGATCTCTCCGATGACCGGGAACGTCTTCCCCACGTGCGCGTGCACGAGGTAGAGGTCGGAGATGTCCTTCTTGAAGCCCACGTTGGCGACGCCGGCCGAGACGGCCGGCTGCCACGAGGCGAGCTTTCCCTCGACGAGCGTGACCTTCCCGTTCACCGAGAAGGTCGTCTTCGTGTCGCCCGGGTAGAGCACGTCCGCGCCGATCTCCGCGTTGATCGTGTCGAACGGGAGGATACCGATCGTGAGGCCGGTGTCGATCGGGTACGCGTCCTTCTCACCGAAGTACGTGTCGTACGTGAGGTGCGGAACGAGAAACGGCTGCGTGTAGGGCGTCGAGGGCGTCCAGTAGGTCGTGGACGGGGTCGCGCTCGCCGTGGTGGCGGTCGCGAGCATGGCGGCGGACGCGACCGCCTTCAGAGCCTTCTTCATTTCCGTAATCCTCCAGGAGCTCCGCTCCGGTTTGAGATGCACGAAGGGTCACTCTGCAGCGCGCGTGCCGACCGCGCGTCCGGCCCGAACGCCACGGATCGCGGCCCTTTTTCGCCGGGCGAGCGCTCGCGCGGGCGTCCCCGCCCGGGAGCCGGGCACCCGCTGCGCGCGGCGGGAGCAGGCCGGCGTCGCGGCCGCGCCTTTCACGGAGCGTGATGCGTGCCCGCGCGCGCCCCCCCCGAAGAGAGAGAGCCCGCCCCGGCGGACCGGGGCGGGCTCGGATCGCGAAGGGCTTCGCGGGCGCTACGCGACGTTGTGGCCGGGCTGCGCGTGCGCGACGGGAGGGGTCGCGTGACCCGGCGTCCCGGCGCCGAAGGTGGACTCGTCCGCCATGATGTAGCCGCGCTCGCCGGCCTCGGAGCCGTCCATCCCGCCCCACTCGTCCTGCTCGTCGCTGCGGAGCGGCGTGACGAGGGACACGAGCTTCAGGATGACGAAGGACGCGCCGCCCGAGAAGACGAGCGTCGTGACGACGCCGACCGCCTGCTTCGCCATGAGCGCGAGCGAGCCGTCCGCGCCGGCGGAGTTGACCGCGAGGCTCGCGAACGCGCCGGTCAGGACCGCTCCGATGGTGGCCGCGACGCCGTGCACCGCGAAGACGTCGAGCGAGTCGTCGAGCCCGAGCTTCGGGCGGAGGCGGACCGCCGAGAAGGACGCGAGCGCCGCGAGCGCGCCAAGGAGGAGCGCCGGCACTGGCCGCACGAACCCGGCCGCCGGGGTGATCGCGACCATGCCGGCGACGGCGCCGGAGGCGAGGCCGACGCCCGACATCTTGCCGTGGAGGAACAGCTCGGCGAGACCCCAGGCGAGCGCGGCGGCCGCCGGGGCGACGAAGGTGTTCACGAACGCGGAGGCGGCGAGGCCGTTCGCGGCGAGCGCCGAGCCGCCGTTGAACCCGAGCCAGCCGAACCAGAGGAGGCCCGCGCCGAGGATCGCGAACGGGACATTGTGCGGCAGGACCGACGGCGTCCGGAGCCCGCGCCGCTTGCCGAGCACGAGCGCTGCGACGAGCGCCGCCGCGGCGGCGTTGATGTGAACGACCGTGCCGCCGGCGAAGTCGAGGACGCCGAGGTTCCGGAGCCAGCCGCCCGGCGCCCACACCCAGTGAGCGACCGGCGAGTAGACGAGGAGCGACCAGAGCGCGATGAAGAGGACGTACGCCTTCATGCGCACGCGCTCGACGATCGCGCCCGAGATGAGGGCCGGCGTGATGACCGCGAACATCGCCTGGAAGAGCATGAACGCGGAGTGGGGAACCGTCGCCGCGAGGCTCGGCTCCGCCGCGTCGCCGACGCCGGCGAGGCCGGCCCAGGAGAGCCCGCCGATGAGCTTGTCGAGCGAGCCGCCGGGCGAGAACGCGAGGCTGTACCCGACGAGCGTCCACAGGACGCCGACGATCGCCATGCAGACGATCGAGAGGTTCATCGTGTGGACGACGTTCTTCGCCCGGACGAGGCCGCCGTAGAAGAAGGCGAGGCCGGGGGTCATGAGCAGGACGAGCCCGGCGCTCACGAGCACGAGCGCGGTGTCGCCCGCGCTGATCTGGACGGGCTCCGCGGCGGCCGCGAGGGCAGGCAGGGCGAGGGCGATGGCTGCGAGTCTCTTCTTCACGGTTCCTCCCAGGGACGTGTCGGCGCGGGGGCGCGCGTTTCGCCTGCTCCTTGTGCAGAGCGCGTGCCGGGCAGCCGCCGCCTCGGATCCGGGCCGTGCGGGGCCGGGTTGCCCGCGCCCGAGGCAGGCAGTTGCCGCCGGCTCGTGCAGGAGGCCCGCTCCGGGGCGTCCGGGATCCCTCGAGCGTGCCTGCTGCGCGGGCAGGTGCTGCCGCGGAACCTCGCAGCGAAAGCGGGTGCGCGACGTTTGGGCTCCGCCCGCCCGCCCGGTATCCTCGCGGGGTGCGCGCCGCGCCCCCGCCCGCCGTCCTCGTCCCACCGCACGCGTGGCCATGGATCGCCGCGCTCGCCGTGGCGGCGGTGGCGGCCGTGCTCCTCGTCGTCTGGCTCCGCGCGCGCGCGCGCCGCGCGTTCCGGCCGCTCCGCCGCAGGGCGCCGCGTCACCCCCTCGTCCTCGCGCACGGGCTCCTCGGCTTCGACGAGCTCCGCGTGGGCGGCGCGCGCGCCGACTACTTCCGGGGCGTCTCGGCGAGGCTCGGCCGGGACGGCTGCGCGGTTCACCGCTGCCGGGTCGCGCCCACTGCGTCGATCGCCGCCCGCGCGTCCGCCCTCGCCGCGTTCGTGAACGCGATCGACGCGCGGCGCGTGAACCTCGTCGCCCACTCCATGGGCGGCCTCGACGCCCGCTACGCCATCGCGCGACTCGGGCTCGACCGCAAGGTCGCGTCGCTCGTGACGATCGGGACCCCGCACCGCGGCACGCCGCTCGCCGACGCGGCGACCTCGCTCGCGGCGCGCGCCGGGCTCCTCTTCGCGCTCCGGCGGGTGAACGTGGACGTCGAGGCGTTCCACGACCTCACCACGGCGCGGATGGACGACTTCAACGGGGCGGTGCCCGACTCGAGGGGCGTGCACTACGCGTGCATCGTCGGCGCGCCGGAGCGCAAGCGGGACGTGTCGCCCATCCTCGTCCCGACCTTCGCGTGGCTGCGCGACGCGGCCGGCGGCAACGACGGGATGGTGCCGGCCGAGTCGCAGCGGTGGGGCGACGTGATCCGGGTCGTCCCGGCGGACCACTTCGCGCAGATCGGCTGGTCGAGGCGGTTCGACGCCGCCGAGCTCTACGCGGAGCTCCTCGCCGAGCTCCGCGCCCGCGGCTTCTAGCGCGCGGGCTTCTTCGCGGCCTTCTTCGCCGGCGCCTTCTTCGCGGCCTTCTTCGAGGCGGCCGGCTTCGCGGCGGGCTGCTTCCTCGAGCCCTTCTTCGCGACGGCGGCCTTCTTCGCGGACGCCTTCTTCGTCGCGGCGGCCTGCGGCGGGGGAGGGGGCGGAGGCGGCGGCGCCGGCGAGAGCTCGCCCGGGTCGTCGTCGCTCGCGCTCTGGAGCGGAGGGGGCGCGCCCTGCACGGCGCGGTAGGCGCCGCGGTGCTCGGCCGCGACG
>JAHWYA010000546.1 GCA_020028115.1 Anaeromyxobacter sp. | reverse complement strand
CTCTTCATGCACCCGCGCAACAAGAACCTGGCCATCGGCTCGCTCATCGAGGCGCTCCTCTATGACGCGCAGCGCGAGCGCTCCACCCGCTTCGAGCTGCTGCGCTGGCTCGAGGAGGTGGCCGACCACTGCACCATCTGCCACAAGTGCCTGAAGCCCTGCCCCGTCGACATCGACTCCGGCGAGGTCTCGGTGCTCGAGCGCCGCATCCTCCAGTCGTGGGGGTACAAGAACACCACCCTCGCCACGCGCGCGGCGCTCGGGTTCCTCGAGAGCCGCTCGCCCGCGTACAACCGGCTCTTCCGCTCGACGGTGGTGCGGATCGGTGGGGCGGTCCAGCGCGCCGCCTGCGACCTCGCCGGTCCGCTGCAGCGCGCCGACGGCCGCCCGGGGCCCTACCCGCTCCAGATGCTGCGCTCGCCGCTCCCGCAGATCCCGGCGGAGACGCTCCGCGACGTCATCCCGCCGTGCGAGCCGGACCAGGTGCTCGTGTTCGAGCCGCCGCCGGAGGGGGACGGCACCGGCGCGAACGGGAACGGCGCGAACGGCGACGGCGTCCGGACGGTCTTCTACTTCCCGGGCTGCGGCTCGGAGCGGTACCAGTCGCACATCTCGATGGCGGCGCTCCACGTCCTCGTCTCGATGGGGACGCGCGTCGTGCTCCCGCCGCCGTACCTCTGCTGCGGGTTCCCCGCCCACGTGAACGCGAAGACCGAGCAGCACTCGCGCCAGGTGCTCCGCGACACCATCCTCTTCAGCCAGATCCGCGAGATGTTCTCGTACCTCGAGTTCGACGGCTGCGTGATCACCTGCGGCACCTGCCGCGAGGGGCTCGACGCGATGGACGCGGGCAAGCTGTTCGGCGGGAGGCTCGTCGACGTCGCGGCGTACGCGTCCGAGCGCGGGCTCGCGCTCGCCGGCGCCGAGGCGGGGCTCCTCTACCACCCGCCCTGCCACGACTCGCTCGACGGCAAGGCCGAGCAGGTCCTCGCCGCGCTCGGCGGGTTCGGGAAGGTCGACACGGTCGCGCACTGCTGCTCGGAGGCGGGGACGCTCGCCCTATCGCGTCCGGACATCACGGACGCCATGCTCCACCGGAAGCGGGCGGCGCTCGCCGAGCACCTCGGCGACCGGCGCGCGGCGACGGTCCTCACGAACTGTCCGTCCTGCGTGAACGGCCTGCAGCGGAACCGCGCCCTCGGCGTCGAGCCGAAGCACCTCGCGGTCGCCCTCGCGGAGAAGCTCTCCGGCGCGCGCTGGCTCGAGGTCTTCCGCGCCCAGGCGGCGCGGGCGCACGCGGTCCACTTCTAGGCTCTCCCGCGTCCCGGCGGCGACGCGCGTCCTCCTCCCTCCCGCGGGGTACACTGCGGGGGACAGGGGGTCGCATGGAGCCTTTGCTCGTGTTGCTCGGCGGGGCGTGGATCGTCTCGCCCGTCGTTCTCGGCATCCTCCTCGCGGTCGAGGCGCGCCGGCGGCGCGAGGTGGGTGAGGCGCTGCAGCGGCTCGAGGCGAAGGTCGGGCGCATCGACCGGGCCGTCACGGCGACCCAGACCGCGACCTCGCCCGCCAGCGACCCGCTCGACACGGTTCTTCCGCCTCCCCTCCCCCCGCCGCCGCAGGCCAAGCCGCCCCCGCCCCCGCCCCCGCCCCCGCGCTCGCCCTCGCCCTCGCCCTCGCCCTCGGAGCCCTGGCGCCTCGACTGGGAGCGGCTCGTCGGCGTGAAGCTCTACTCCTGGCTCGCGGGCGTCGCCGTCGCGGTCGCGGCCGTCTCCTTCGCGCGCTACTCGATCGAGCACGGCTACCTCGTCCCGCCGGTCCGGATGGCGATCGGCGTCGTCGCCGGGCTCGCGCTCCTCGTCGGCGGAGAGACGCGCCTCGCCCGCCGGTACGGCGTCACCGCCCAGGCCCTCGCCGCGGGCGGGACGGTGACCCTCTTCGCGACCTTCTGGGCCGCGCACGCGCTCTGGCACCTCGTGCCCGCGCTGGCGACCTTCGGGCTCCTCGCCCTCGTCACGATCGTCGCGGTGCTCCTCGCCGTCCGCCGCGACGCCCTGGTGGTCGCCGTGCTCGGGCTCGCCGGCGGCTTCGCGACGCCCTGGCTGCTCGCCACCGGCGAGGACCGGCCCTTCGGCCTCTTCTCGTACCTCCTCCTCCTGAACGTCGGGCTCGCCTGGATCGCCCGCCGGAAGCGGTGGCCGCTCCTCTCGGCGATGGCCCTCGCCCTCACGGCCGCGTACCAGGCCGGCTGGGTGCTGAAGTTCCTCGACACCGCGGACGAGCTGCCCGTCGCGGTCGGGGTCTTCGTGGTCTTCGCCGCGCTCGGCTTCGCCGCCCTCGCGTTCTCGGCGCGCGGCGGCGCCGAGGTCCCCGCGCTCGCGCGCCGGGTGGCGGCGCTCGGCGCGGTCCCCCCGGCCGTCTTCGCGCTCTACGCCGCGACCCAGCCGTGGCTCTGGGAGCGCTGGCCGCTGCTCTTCGCCTTCGTGGCCGCGCTCGCGGCGGGGCTCGCAGCGGTCGCGATCTGGCAGGGGCCGGAGTGGCTCCACCTCGTCGGCGCGGGCGCGGCGGTCGCGGCGGTCGGGTCGTTCGCGACGCTCGCCGGCGCGCGCGACGCGGGCCCCGGCCTCCTCGCCTTCGTGGTCCTGTTCGCGGCGATCGACCTC
>JAHWYA010000545.1 GCA_020028115.1 Anaeromyxobacter sp. | reverse complement strand
CCGGAGCGCCGCGGCGCGCGGCGTCCCGGGGGCGGAGCGCGGCCCATTCGCCGCGCCCTCCGCTCATCCCCTCGCGATGGGCTTGTACTTGAACCGCTTCGGCTTCGCGCCCTCCTCGCCGAGCCGGCGGCGCTTGTCCGCCTCGTACTCCTGGTAGTTCCCGGTGAAGAACGACCACTTCGAGTCGCCCTCGGCCGCGAGGATGTGGGTCGCGATGCGGTCGAGGAACCAGCGGTCGTGCGAGATGACGAGCACGCTCCCGGCGTACTCGAGGAGCGCGTCCTCGAGGGCGCGCAGCGTCTCGACGTCGAGGTCGTTCGAGGGCTCGTCGAGGAGGAGGACGTTCGCGCCGGTCATCAGGGTCTTCGCGAGGTGGAGCCGCCCGCGCTCGCCGCCGGAGAGCGTGCCGACGACCTTCTGCTGGTCGGCGCCCTTGAAGTTGAACCGCCCGATGTAGGCCCGGCTCGGCATGTCGAACCCGCCGACCGTGATGATGTCGCTCCCGCCGGAGAGCTCCTCGAACACGGTCTGGTCGCCCTTCAGCGCCTCGCGGCTCTGGTCGACCACGGCGAGCTTCACCGACTGGCCGACCTTCACCTCGCCGGAGTCGGCCTTCTCGGCGCCCGCGATCATCCGGAAGAGCGTGGACTTGCCGGCGCCGTTCGGCCCGATGATCCCGACGATCGCGCCCGGCGGCACGATGAACGAGAGGTCGTCGATGAGGAGCCGGTCGCCGAACCCCTTCGACACGTTCTTGAACTCGACGACGTCCTTCCCGAGCCGCTCGGCGACCGGGATGAAGATCTCCTGCGTCTCGTTCCGCTTCTGGTACTCGCGGGAGGACAGCTCCTCGAAGCGCGAGAGGCGCGCCTTGCTCTTCGCCTGGCGCGCCTTCGGGTTCTGGCGCACCCACTCGAGCTCCTGCTTCATCGCCTTGATGCGGGCGCTCTCCTGCTTCGCCTCGACCTCGAGCCGCTGCTCCTTCTGGTCGAGCCAGGAGGAGTAGTTCCCCTTCCACGGGATCCCGCGGCCGCGGTCGAGCTCGAGGATCCACTCCGCGGCGTTGTCGAGGAAGTAGCGGTCGTGCGTCACCGCGACGACGGTGCCGGGGAAGCGGGTGAGGAAGTGCTCGAGCCACTCCACCGACTCCGCGTCGAGGTGGTTCGTCGGCTCGTCGAGCAGCAGCATGTCCGGCTTCGAGAGCAGGAGCTTGCAGAGCGCGACCCGCCGCTTCTCGCCGCCGGAGAGGTGCTGCACCTTCGCGTCCCAGGGCGGGAGCCGCAGCGCGTCCGCCGCGATCTCGAGGGCGTTGCCGGTGTCGGCGCCGGCGTTCGCGATGATCGCCTCGAGCCGCGCCTGCTCCTCGGCGAGCTTCTCCATGTCGGCGTCGGGCTCGCTGTAGGCCGCGTAGACCTCCTCGAGCCGCTTCTGCGCCGCGGCGACGTCGCCCTGCGCCGACTCGACCTCCTCGCGGACCGTCTTCGCCGGATCGAGGACCGGCTCCTGCGGGAGGTAGCCCATCTTGATCCCCCCCTGCCGCGTGATCTCGCCGTCGTACTCCTGGTCCACGCCGGCCATGAGCCGCAGGACCGTCGACTTCCCGGAGCCGTTCAGGCCGAGCAGGCCGATCTTCGCGCCGTGGAAGAACGACAGGGAGATGTCCTTGATGATCTGCCGCTTGGGCGGGACGATCTTGCTCACGCGGAGCATCGACATGACGTAAGTAGGCATGAGGGCGGGACATTAGCCGAAAGCGGCGCTAGCGCGCGAGCCGGATCCCGGTCATCTGCCAGCGCGCCGCCGGCGGGAAGAAGTTCCGGTAGGTCGCGCGCAGGTGGCTCCGCGGCGAGAGGCACGACCCGCCGCGCAGCACGAGCTGGTTCGCCATGAACTTGCCGTTGTACTCGCCGAGCGCGCCGCGCGCGGGACGGAACCCCGGGTAGCCGACGTAGGGGCTCGCGGTCCAGACCCACGCGCCACCGAGGAGCGCCGCGCCGCCGGTGGGGACGAGCGGGCCGTCCTCGACGAACTGGCCGCGCGCCTCCGGCCATCGCGCCGCCGCGACCTCCCACTCCGCCTCGAGCGGGAGCCGCGCGCCCGCCCAGCGCGCGTACGCGTCGGCCTCGTAGAAGCTCACGTGCGCCACGGGCGCCGCCGGATCGACGGGCAGCGTCCCGTGCAGCGTGAACCGTGTCCGCTGCCCCTCCCGCTCGCTCCAGTACAGGGGCCCTCGCCAGCCCTCCGCCTGCACCGCCGCGAACCCGTCGGACAGCCACAGCTCCGGGCGGTCGTAGCCGCCGTCCTCGACGAACTCCGCGTACTCGCCTGCGGTGACGAGCCGGGTCGCGAGCTCGAACGGCCGGAGGAGCACCTCGTGCGCCGGCCCCTCGTTGTCGAAGGCGAACCCCGGCCCGGCGTGGCCGATCGAGACGCGCCCGCCCTCGAACGCGGCGAACCGCGCCTCGCCCGGCGCCTCTGCGCGCGGCCGCCCGGGCCGGTAGACCGGGGCGAGCGGGTTCCGCGAGAAGGCGTGGAGGAGGTCCGTGAGGACGAGCTCCTGGTGCTGCTGCTCGTGGTGGAGCCCCAGCTCGGCGATCGCGAGCGCCTGCGGCGTCGCGAGCGCGGGGTCGTGCAGGAACGCGTCGAGCGCCTCGTCGATCG
>JAHWYA010000544.1 GCA_020028115.1 Anaeromyxobacter sp. | reverse complement strand
CCCCCGTCGGCCGAGGAGGCGCGGCTCCTCCGCGAGGCGGAGGAGGTCCGCAAGAAGGAGGAGTACCGGCAGAAGAAGGAGGCGGAGCGCGAGGATCGGGAGCGCCGCCGGGTCGAGCGCGAGGAGGAGGAGCGGCGTGCCCGCGAGGAGGCCGCGCGCGCAGCGCGCGAGGCGGAGGAGGCGCGCCTCCGCGAGGAGGAGGAGCGGCGCCGCAGGGCGGCGGCCGAGGGCGGCCGCACGCTCGCGGCGGGCCTCGAGAAGACCCGCGGCGGCTTCATGGCGCGCCTCAACGCGGTGTTCACCGGCGGCAAGCCGGTGGACGAGGCGGTGCTCGCGGACCTGGAGGAGGTCCTCTTCACCGCGGACATCGGGGTGAAGACCGCGACGAAGCTCCTCGAGACCGCCCGCGAGCGCGTGAAGCGCAAGGAGCTGTCCGACGCCGACCGGCTGAAGGGGGCGCTCCGCGAGGAGATCGCCCGGATCCTCGCCCTCGACGGCGTCGCGGACGGCGCGGGCCGGCCGCTCGAGGTGGGCACCGCCCGGCCGTGGGTCGTGATGGTCGTCGGCGTGAACGGCTCCGGCAAGACGACGACCATCGGCAAGCTCGCGGCGAAGCTCAAGGCGGGGGGCCACTCCGTGCTCCTCGGGGCGGGCGACACGTTCCGCGCCGCCGCCGGCGAGCAGCTCGAGGTGTGGGCCGAGCGGGTCGGCGCCCCCGTCGTGCGCGGCAAAGAGGGCTCGGATCCCGCGAGCGTGTGCTTCGAGGCGGTCCAGCGCGGCGCCGCCGAGAAGGCGGACGTCGTCGTGTGCGACACCGCCGGTCGGCTCCACACGAAGGCGCCGCTCATGGAGGAGCTCAAGAAGGTGAAGCGCGTCATCGGCAAGGCCGCCGAGGGGGCGCCGCACGAGGTCCTGCTCGTCCTCGACGCGACCAACGGGCAGAACGCGATCGCGCAGGCCCGCCAGTTCCACGAGGCGCTCGGCGTGACCGGCATCGTCCTCACCAAGCTCGACGGGACCGCCAAGGGCGGGGTCGTCATCGGCATCTGCGACGAGCTCCGGATCCCGGTCCGGTTCGTGGGGATCGGCGAGACCGTCGCGGACCTGAAGCCGTTCGCGCCGAAGGAGTTCGTGGAGGCGCTGTTCGCGTGACGCTCCCGTTCGCGGTCTACCTGTTCGACATCGACGGGACGCTCGTCTCCGCCGGAGGCGCCGGCCGCCGCGCCTTCGAGCGCGCGGTCGGGGACCACTGCGGCCCGCCCGACGGCGCGCTCGCGTCCCTCCGGCTCGACGGGATGACCGACCGGCTCATCGTCCGGGAGACGCTCCGGCTCCTCGGGAGGCCCTTCGAGGACGCGCTCTGCGACGCGCTGCTCGCGCGGTACGTCGAGCACCTCCAAACGGAGATCCACGGCCCGGGGTACGCGGTGCTCCCCGGCGTCCTCGAGACGCTCAACGCGCTGCGCGCGCGGGAGGCGCTCGTGGCGCTCTGCACGGGGAACGTGGTCGAGGGCGCGCGGCTCAAGCTCGCGAGGGGCGGCCTCGACGGGTACTTCGACTGGGGCGCGTCGGCGGTCTGCGGGTTCGCCGCGGACGGCGAGGAGCGCGAGCACGTGGTGCGCGCGGCCCTGCGCCGGGCCTCCGCCCGGCTCGGCCGGGCGGTCGCGCCGGCCGAGGCGCTCGTCATCGGGGACACCCCGCGGGACGTGACCGCGGCGCACGCCGTCGGGATCCCGGTGCTCGGGGTCGCGACCGGCCGGTACGGCGAGGACGAGCTCCAGCGGGCGGGCGCCGAGCATGCCGTCCGCTCGCTGGCCGACGAGGGGGCCCGCCGGGTCCTCTTCGGGTGACCCGGCGCGACCCGCCTTGACCCGCCGCGCGGCCGCGAGCTACTCAGGTCGCATGTCGCGCGCACACGGGTACGGGTCCGACGGCTACGGGACGGAGCTCCCTCCGATCGAAGGGCCGCGCGTCCGCGCGGTGGCCGCCACGCCGGAGCTGGTCCCGCAGATCCAGGCCTGCTTCGAGGGTGCGCCGGACTATTTCGCCCGGACCGAGGGCGGCCCGCCGGGCGCCGACGCCGCGGCGCGGCTGGTCGCCGACGCGGAGGGGGACGGGCTGCGCCGCGTCTACGCCCTCGTACCCGTGGTCGGTGGGCCGGCGGTGGGCGTCCTCGACGTCTACCTGCACCACCCGGAGCCCGGGATCGCGCACGTGTCGCTCCTCCTCTTCCGCGAGTCGTGCCAGGGGCTCGGCTACGGCAAGGAGACGACGGCCGCGCTCGAGGACGCGCTCGTGCGCTGTGGGTACGGGACGCTCCGCCTCTCCGTGGGTGACGAGAACCCGGAGGCGCGGGCGTTCTGGGAGCGGATCGGGTTCGCCGCGATCGGCCGGCTGGACCGGGGCGTCGCGGTGTTCGAGAAGAAGATCGGGTAGCGCCGCCGCGCGCCCATCACCTTCCGGCGCGCCGGGCATCTCTCCGTCGAACGGAGGATGTCCGCATGACGACCCGCATCCACGAGCTCCTCGCCGCGCCACGACCCGAAGACGACGCTCGCCCTCCTCCGCGCGCACGCCGTCGTCGGCGTCCGCGCCGAACGAGCTGGACCGGGTCGGCGCAGGCGCGGGCGCCGCCCGCCGCAGCCCTTCGGCGCAGACCCGCGGGCGGG
>JAHWYA010000543.1 GCA_020028115.1 Anaeromyxobacter sp. | reverse complement strand
TCCTGCCGGGCGGCCTCGACCCGGGGGGCGCCGAGGCGCTGAAGGTGGTCCTCGAGCGACTCACGCGCTCCGGCCAGCTCGACCGCGCCTGGGTCGTGGCCCGCAGCGGCAAGGTGGTCGCCTGCCGTACCCTCACGCTCCAGGACTGCCCGGACGGCCCGCCGCCGTCGGAGTTCCGCGCGGTCGACCTCCCGATCGAGGCGCTCCTCCGGCTCGTGAACCCCGAGGGCATCGTCGCGTCGGCGCCGGTGCTCCGCGAGGGCGCCGTCGTGGGGGCGGTCCTCGTCGAGTTCACGCACGAGGAGGTCATCGGGAGCGCCCGCGACCTCGCCTGGGGCGCGAGCGTCGTCGCGTTCTTCTGGATCGTGGTCGGCCACGTCCTCACCGCGATCTTCATCCGGCAGGTGACGCGCCCGCTCGTGCGGCTGTCCGCGGCGGCGGAGTCGCTCGCCGAGGAGCGCGGCGTCCAGCTCGAGCCGCCGGAGGACAAGGAGCTCGCGGACCTCGTCCGCGCCTTCAACCACATGTCCTCGCGCCTCGAGGACCGGCGCGCGGAGAACCAGAAGCTCATCGCCGAGCTCGAGGCACGGGTCGCCCAGAAGACGCGCGAGGTCCTGCGCGCCGACCGCCTCGCGACCCTCGGCGGCATCGCCGCCGGCTTCGCGCACGAGATCGGGAACTCGCTCAACGTCATCCGCGGCTTCTCCTCGGTGGCGGCGCGCGAGCTCCCCGGCGAGTCGCCCGTGAAGGAGGACGTCGAGGCGATCCGGCGCGAGGTCGGGCGGGCCGCCTCGCTCATCGAGCGCTTCCTCGTGTTCGCCCGCGCCCGCACCGTCCACCCGCACCCGCAGCCGATCGAGCCGATCGTGCGCGAGGCGGCCGAGGTGGTGGGGCCGGCCGCGGCGCAGGCGAAGGTCGAGCGCGTGATCGAGATGGAGCCCGGGCTGCCCCTCGTCGACGCCGACGCCGAGCTCCTCCGGCAGGCGTTCCTGAACCTGTGCGTGAACGCGATCCAGGCGATGCAGGAGCTCGGCGGCGGGCGGCTCACGGTGCGGGCGCGCCGCGACGGCGACGGGGTCCTCGTGGAGGTCTCGGACACGGGCCCCGGCATCGACGCCGGCGCGCGGGCGCACGTCTTCGAGCCGTTCTTCACCACCAAGGCGGCGGGTACCGGGCTCGGCCTCGCCATCGTCCGGCAGGCGGCGGAGGCGCACGGCGGCACCGTCGCGGTGGAGAGCGCGCCGGGCGCCGGCGCGACCTTCCGGATGCGGCTCCCGGGGGCGGTCGACCCCGACGAGGCCGCCGCGGCGGAGCGGCACGGGGCGGGAGGGCGCGCGTGAGCGAGAAGCCGAACCTGATGGTCGTGGACGACCTCGACTCCGCCCGCCAGATGGTGAAGCGCGTCCTCGGCCGGAGCTACGCCGTCTTCGACTTCCCCTCGGTCGCCGAGGCGCTCCCCGCGCTCGACCGCGCGCCGTTCGACGCGATCGTGACCGACCTCCGCATGCCGGGCATCGACGGCATCGAGGGGCTCCGCCGCTTCAAGGGGAAGGTCCCGGAGATCCCGGTCATCCTCGTCACCGCGTTCGCGACCGTCGAGACGGCGGTCGAGGCGATGAAGGCGGGGGCGTTCGACTACCTCAAGAAGCCCTTCGAGCCGGAGGAGCTCGAGATCGTGGTCGCGCGCGCGGTCGAGCACGGCCGCGTCCGCCGCGAGAACGCTGCGCTCCGCAGCGCGCTCGCCGGCGAGTTCTCGGTCCAGGGGATCGTGGGCAAGTCGCAGGGGATGAAGGACGTCGTCTCGATGCTCGAGCGGATCGCGCCGTCGGACGTGCCGATCCTCATCGAGGGCGAGTCCGGCACCGGCAAGGACCTCCTCGCGCGAGCGGCCCACGCGATGTCGTCGCGGAGCGCCGGGCCGTACGTCGCGCTCAACATGAGCGCGATCCCGGAGAACCTCGCCGAGTCGGAGCTCTTCGGCCACGAGAAGGGATCGTTCACCGGCGCCGACCAGCAGCGCACCGGCTTCTTCGCCGAGGCCGACGGCGGGACGCTGTTCCTCGACGAGGTGGGGCTCCTCCCGCCCGCGCTCCAGCCGAAGCTCCTCCGGGTGCTGCAGGACGGCGAGTACATCCCGGTCGGCTCGCGGAAGCCCCGCAAGGCGAACGTCCGCGTCGTCGCCGCGACGAACGAGGACCTGCAGCGCAGCGTGAAGGAGGGGAAGTTCCGCGAGGACCTCTGGTTCCGGCTGCGGGTCGTGCCGATCCGGCTGCCTCCGCTCCGCGAGCGGCGCGAGGACGTGCCGCTCCTCGTCGAGCACCTCGTGAAGAAGCACGCGCTCCGCCTCTCGCGCCCGCCGCTCCGGCCCGACGCGGACGCGATGAAGGCGCTCATCGACCACGCCTGGCCCGGGAACATCCGCGAGCTCGAGCACGCCATCGAGCGCGGGCTCCTCCTCGCCCGCGGCGCGGCGATCACGCTCGCGGACCTGCCGCCCGAGCTCGCCGCCCCGCCGCAGGACGCCTCGGCGGGGAACGGCGAGGGGCGCTACCGGCGCACCCGCGACGCCTGGGAGAGGAAGTTCCTGGAGGACCTCCTCCGGGAGGCGGGCGGGAGCGTCGGGAAGGCGGCGGACCTCGCCGGCGTGCACCGCTCGACGCTCTACGAGAAGCTCG